>CAYPQR010000411.1:0-3278 GCA_964412865.1 uncultured Intrasporangiaceae bacterium | reverse complement strand
TCGCTCGCTTCCTGCGACGGTCACGGTGAGCTGGGTAGACACGAGGACTCCTTGAGATGGTGAGACTGGCATACCGGAGGGTTCTCGGTATGCGCGCCGGCCGTCGGCCGACCGACGCCCAGGGTATCGGTCGGGTCCCTCTCACCGGCGATCGACCGGGGCGTGGCCCGTCACTGGTGAGACCGGCGCGCGAACCGGTCAGCGCGCGGCCACCTCGTCGTCGACGAACCGCGGGCGAGCGAGCAGCAGGCCCGCCGCCGTCATCGGGATGGCGCTCAGCCCGAGCAGGACGGTCACCAGGTGCCAGTTGCCCGTCGCCTGGTGGATGACTCCGACCAGCAGAGGCCCCGCCGCCGCGAAGAGGTATCCCACCGGTTGCACGAACGCCGACAGCTGGCCCGTCACGTGTGGGTCGCGCGTGCGCGCGGTGATCATGGCGATCGCGCCGGGGAACGTCCATCCGGCGATCCCCAGCAGCACCGCCCACAGCCACGGCACGGTCGCGGGCACCAGCCACAGGCCCAGATATCCCGCCATCATGACCGCCCCGAGGAGCACGATCAGCCAGGACAGATTCGCGGAACGGCCGATCAGGGTGGGCATCAGCAGTCCGCCGATCACGCCGAGGCCGGACAGCACCGCCACCAGGATGCCGGCGGCCGAGGCCGACAGACCGGCATCCCGGTAGATCTGCGGCAGCCAGCCGAACTGCACATAGGCGTTGGTGGCCTGCACACCGAAATAGACGCTCAGGGCGAGCGCGGTGCGTGAGCGCAACAGGCGCCGGGCGGGTGACTCGTCCGGCGGACGGTGATCGCGCGGGTCGCCTCGTTCGCGCCGGGCCAGCGCTGCCCAGGGTACGAGGGCCAGCACCGCGAATGCCGCCCAGACGGCGAGCGCCGGTCGCCAGCCGCCCGCATGTGTCTCCAGCGGCGCAGCCAGCAGTGAGCCGATCGCTCCGCCGAACGTGAGCCCGGCTCCGTAGATGCTCATCAGCAGGCCCTCACGGTCTGCGCCGTGCCGTTTGATCCAGGCGGGCACGAGGATGTTGCCGACCGCCATACCGGCCAGGGCGAGGACCGACAGCAACAGGAAGAGCCACACGAATCCGCTGACCGCGCGCAGCGCCAGGCCCACGACGACTGCGACCAGGCCGAGCGCGATCCCGCCGGTGAGGCCGATCCGTCGGGCGAGGCCGACGGCAAAGGCGCCCGCGACCGCGAAACACAGGCCGGGAAGTGCGGTCATGACCCCCGCGATCACGCCGTTCATACCCAGGCCGGCGCGGATCTCCTCGAGGACCGGCCCGACGGAGGTGGCGCCCGGGCGCAGGTTCACCGACACGAGCACGATCGCGGTCAGGGCGAGGACGATGCCGACCTTCGTGCTGCGGGCGCCGCTCAGCGGCCTGGTCGGCGAACTCACCAAGGACTCCTATCACGAACGGGGCCGGCTTGGCACATCCGCATCGGCGGATCGTGCGGCGCCGTCGCGCGATGTTCGGGTGAGACGGCTTCGCGGCGCCGGCGAATGAGAGAGGATCATGGCGATGCCGGACGAGGAGAGGCGACCCCATGACGACGACCGTGTTCAGCGCGCCCTACATCATCGGATTCCAGCAGGGCGAGCACCGGCTCCTGCGCGACGGCTGCGTCGTGGTGGAGGACGATCGAATCGTCTACGTGGGCACCGGCTATGAGGGGCCCGCGGACGTCCGCCGGGACCTGCCGGACCGGATCATCACCCCGGGCCTCATCGACACCCACTCGCACCTGCACACGTCGCCGATCGACAAGTCGGTGCAGGAGGACCACGGGCCTCGCCAGTTCTGGCTGACGGGTCTGATCGAGATCCTCCCGGCCGAGGACGCCGGGCTCACGGTCGATGGAATGCGCTCCTGCGTGGACTACTCCCTCATCGAACTCGCGCGATCCGGCACGACGACGGTCATGCACCTGGGTGACGAGGCCGAATACACCGCCGACGCGCTCGACGCCTTCGGCATGCGGGGGTATGTCGCGCCGTCCTATCGGTCGGGTCGATGGTTCACACCCGACGGCAAGCGGGTCGACTACGACTGGGACGAGGCGGCCGGGCGGGAGGGTTTGCACCGGGCGACGGCGTTCGTCGAGGCTCAACGCTCGCGGTCCAGTGGGCGGGTGCTGGGCTTCCTCGGTCCCGCCCAGGTGGATACGTGCACCGCGGAACTGTTGAAGGACAGCAAGCAGGCGGCCGCGGACCTCGACGTGCCGATCAGCCTGCATGCGGCGCAGGGCGTCTGGGAGTTCAACGAGATGACCCGCCGCCACGGCCGCACGCCGATCGAGTGGTTGGCGGACCTGGAATTCCTCGGACCCACAACACTTTTGGGTCACGCGATCTTCATCACCGGCAACTCGTGGGTCAACTTCGCCGGCGACGACCTGGCGCTGCTGGCGGCGACCGGCAGCTCGGTCTCATACAACGCGTGGTGCTTCGCCAGGCGCGGCATCCTGATGGAATCCTTCCCGGCATATGCCGACGCCGGCGTGAACATGTGCATCGGCACCGACACGGCACCGCAGTCGATGATCGAATCGCTGCGCTGGACGGCGATCGCCGGCAAGATCACGTCGCGGCGGGCCGACACGTCGACCGCCCGGCGCGTCTTCGATGCCGCGACGATCAACGCCGCTCGTCTGCTCGGCCGTGACGACCTCGGCCGGATCGCTCCGGGTGCCAAGGCCGATCTGCTCTTCTGGCGCACCGACTCGTTCGGTATGGCGCCGCTGCGTGACCCGATCCGCAACATCGTCTACTACGCGCAGCCCGGCGATCTGGCCGATGTGCTCGTCGACGGCCGCGCGATCGTCGAGGACGGCGCCGTGCTGCGAGCGGATCCGGCCGCCGCGGCAGCGGGCGTGCGGGCGGCTGGTGAACGCGTCTGGGCGCACTGGCACGAGGGCGACTGGGCGGGGCGCACGCTCGAGGAGATGATCCCGCAGACCTACGCCGACTTCGAGGAGTAGCGCCCTGGCCGGTCGAGTAGCTCCTGGCTGGTCGAGTAGCCGAGCGCCCAGCGCGAGGCGTATCGAGACCTCGTACGAGACGCTGCCAGGCCGGTTGGCAACTTACCTCACGAGGTCTCGATACGGTCTCCCCCGCTCCGTCACCCCACGAAGTTTCTCCTCCGCTTCGCTCCCCCGAATACTTCGCGGGGACCCCGACTTCGCTCCTCCGACCTACTCGACCAGCCAGGGATAGGAGTGTTTCGTCACGGGCCTCCGCCCGGACGCCGC
>CAYPQR010000410.1:0-3295 GCA_964412865.1 uncultured Intrasporangiaceae bacterium | reverse complement strand
GGATCCACCGCAGCGTCGCGCCGGTGCGCCGCGCCAGCTCCTGCCACGGCACGAGGTTGGCGTGGTGCTCCATCTCGGTGATCGCGATCTCGTCACCCGGCCCGACCCGGAACCGTGCGGCGACGGCAGGGTCCGCCCCCTCGAGCGCCCCCGGGGCCAGCGCGTTGCTGCACGCGTAGGCGACCAGGTTGAGCGATTCGGTCGCGTTCTTGGTGAAGACGACCTCGTCGCTCGACCCGCCGATGAACGCCGCGACCCGTGCCCGGGCCTCCTCGAAGGCGTCGGTGGCCTCCTCGGCCAACTGATGGGCGCCGCGATGCACCGCCGCGTTGTGCCGTTCGTAGAACGTGCGCTCGGTGTCGAGCACGACCTGCGGTTTCTGTGACGTCGCCCCGGAGTCCAGATAGACCAGGGGGCGCCCGTCCCGGACCGTCCGGTCCAGCAGCGGGAAGTCCCGCCGCAGTCGCTGCACGTCCAACTCCGGCATCCCGATCAGGCCTGCACCTTCAGGAAGCGGTCGTAGCCCTCTTCCTCGAGCCGGTCGGCGAGTTCGGAGCCACCCTCCTCGGCGACCCGGCCGTCGACGAACACGTGCACGAAGTCGGGCTTGATGTAGCGCAGGATGCGCGTGTAGTGGGTGATCAGCAGCACACCGATGTCGCTCTTGTCCTTGACGCGGTTGACGCCCTCGGAGACCACTCGCAGCGCGTCGACGTCGAGGCCGGAGTCGGTCTCGTCCAGGATGGCCAGCTTCGGCTTCAGCAACTCCAGCTGCAGGATCTCGTGGCGCTTCTTCTCACCGCCGGAGAAGCCCTCGTTGACGTTGCGCTCGGAGAACTCGGCGTCCATCCGCAGGTTGCTCATGGCCTCCTTGACGTCCTTGACCCAGTGACGCAGCTTCGGCGGCTCGCCGTCGATGGCCGTCTTGGCGGTGCGCAGGAAGTTGGACACGGTGACGCCGGGGACCTCGACGGGGTACTGCATCGCGAGGAACAGGCCGGCGCGGGCGCGCTCGTCGACCTTCATCGCCAGCACGTCCTCCCCGTCCAGCGTGACGGTGCCGCCGGTGACGGTGTACTTCGGGTGGCCGGCGATGCTGTAGGCCAGCGTCGACTTGCCGGAGCCGTTGGGGCCCATGATCGCGTGCGTCTCACCCGACTTCACCGTCAGGTTGACGCCCTTGAGGATTTCCTTGCTTCCGTTCTCGATCTGAACGGAGACGTGCAGGTCTCGAATCTCCAGTGTTGCCATTTCTCTTCTAATTCCTTGTCAGGTCAGTTGGGAACGGCGACGTAGACGTCGTCACCGTCGATCTTGACGGGGTAGACGGCGACCGGCTCGGTCGCCGGGAGCGCGGTGGGCTCTCCGGTGTTGAGGTCGAAGCGCGAACCGTGCAGCCAGCATTCGAGGGTGCTTCCCTCGATCTCTCCCTCGGAGAGCGAGACGTTCTCGTGGGTGCACGTGTCGTCGATGGCGTGCACTTCGCCGTACGAGTCCCGGGCTATGGCGATCCGCTTCCCGTTGATCTCGGCGCAGGCCGCACCCACCTCCGGCAGTTCGTCGAGCGCGCACACCCGCACGAACTCCTCCGTCGAGGCCGTCTGTTCGGTCATCACCACACTCCTGATGCCTTGGGCGTCGTCATTCGCCGACCTCGGCCAGCTCGTCGTCGATGGCCTGCATCAGCATGTCGACGACCTCCTGCACCCCGATCTTGGCGATGACGTCCGCGAAGAATCCGCGTACGACCAGCTTGCGCGCCTCCCGCTCGGGGATGCCGCGCGCCTGCAGATAGAACAACTGCTCATCGTCGAACCGCCCGGTCGACGAGGCGTGACCGGCCCCGACGATCTCACCGGTCTCGATCTCGAGGTTGGGCACCGAGTCGGCGCGTGCCCCGTCGGTCAGGACCAGGTTGCGGTTGAGCTCGTAGGTGTCGGTGTCATCCGCCTCCGCCCGGATCAGCACGTCGCCGACCCAGACGGTGTGCGCCGACTCGCCCTGCAGGGCTCCCTTGTAGGTCACCAGCGACTTGCAGTGCGGCGGGTCGTGGTCGACGAACGAGCGGTGCTCGAGATGCTGGCCGGCATCGGCGTAGTAGACGCCGAGAAGCGTCGCCTCGCCACCGCTGCCCTCATACCGGACGTTGGTGTTGATCCGCACGATGCCACCGCCGAGCGAGACGGCGATGTGGCGGTACTGGCCACTGCCGTGCACCAGGGCCTCGTGCTGCCCCAGATGCTTCGCGTCGTCGTCCCAGCGCTGCAGGGTCACGATCGTGACGTCGGCGCCGTCGCCGACGATCACCTCGAGGTTGCCGTTGTGGTCACCGGCCCCGGTGTGGTCCAGGATCACCAGCGCCTTGCTGTGGTGCCCGGCCTCGATGACGCAGTGCGCGTTGCTGCGCCGCCCCGCACCGTTGCCGTGCACGCCCACGCGCAGCGGCTCCTCGTATTCCTGCTCCGCGCCGATGCGCAGGTGCAGTGCGTCACTCACCTGAGCGGATGCGACGACGGCCGCGCGATCGGCCGGCACGAGGGCGGTGCCTCGCGGCGCCTCCTTCTGCCCGAGCGTGCCGACATACACCGAATCGGGCACCCGCACGTCGTATGACGCCGCGGGGTCGCCCTCACGGTCATCGTTCGGCTCGTCGGACAGCAGGCTGGTCAGCCGGTCGACCGGCGTGAACCGCCAGTCCTCCTCCCGCCCGTGCGGCATCGCGAAGTCGGCAACCTCGAACGAGGTCTTGCGCGCTCCACGGGACTCGACGGGCGCCGTCGCCCCCGAGACCAGCGACGACGGATCGGTGTGTGTCTTGCCTGCCGTGTCGGTCAGCAATGACATCAGCCGACGGCTCCTTCCATCTGCAGTTCAATGAGTCGGTTGAGTTCCAGCGCGTATTCCATCGGCAGTTCACGCGCGATCGGCTCGACGAAGCCGCGCACGATCATCGCCATCGCCTCCTGCTCGGTCATGCCGCGAGACATCAGATAGAACAACTGGTCCTCGCTGACCTTCGAGACCGTGGCCTCGTGCCCCATCTGCACGTCGTCCTCGCGCACATCGACGTAGGGATAGGTGTCGCTGCGGCTGATCTTGTCGACCAGCAGCGCGTCGCACACCACGCTGGACTTGGCGTGCTTGGCCCCCTCGAGGATCTGCACCAGCCCGCGGTAGGACGAGCGTCCCCCGCTGCGCGCCACCGACTTGCTCACGATGGTCGAGCTGGTGTTGGGCGCCGCGTGCACCATCTTGGCGCCGGCGTCCTGGTGCTGCTTCTCCCCGGCGAACGCGA
>CAYPQR010000409.1:0-3295 GCA_964412865.1 uncultured Intrasporangiaceae bacterium | reverse complement strand
CGGAGGCGTGGGTGGTGGAGATGGATCCGGTGCCGGACTCCATCGCCTTGATCATTGCCCAGATTTCCTGGCCGCGGACTTCGCCGACGATTTGGCGCGACAGGTTGAATCGGAACGAGTCGATCAGCGCCTCGTCGAGGTTGAACTCGCCGGCCAGGCGACCGTCGGCGCCACGCTCGCCGGAGCCGGGGCGTGCCTCCCAGGCATGCACGATCTTGTGACGGCCGAGCTCGTTGAGGTGGAGTTCGTACTCGGTCTCGAAGGTGCCGATCGCCTCGTGCTCATCGATCTCGTTGCACAGGGCACGCACCAGCGTGGTCTTCCCGGCTCCTTGGCAGCCCGAGACCACGATGCTCTTGCGGGCACGGACGGCCGCACGCAGGAATGAGGCCACCAGTGGCGAGAGCATCCCGCGATCGACAAGGTCGTCGAGTGTTACCTGCATCAGGCGGTGCCGTCTGATCACGACTGATGGACGCGGTGTCACCCACGCCGCAGCCGCCAACCGCGAGCCACCGTCGAGCCGTAGGTGTAGGCGAGGCTGTGCTTCGGAGAACCCGCGAGCGTTCACCTCGCTGCGCGAAGCGAGGAAGACCAGGAAGTCGATCAGTTCGGCATCGGAGTCAGCGACGGGTGGTCCCTCGATGAGAGATCCGTCGGTGAGTTCGAGCATGACGTTGTCGTGCCCGGCGATGATGATGTTCTCGACCCGGTCATCGTCGACCAGTGGTTGCAGCCGACCGAGACGGAACAGGGAATCGAACACCGCCTGGGCCAGAGCCGCTTGGGCTGCCGAACTCCACGCGCCGCGCCCGTCATTGACCCGGTCGGCCATCGTCGACTCGATCAGATCCAGCACGATGGCGCGGCCCAACTCTGTCTGCGCCGTCCTGTCCAGGCGGGATGATTCCGCGCTCACCGCCTGGCTCAGTTGCTTCGAGGCGAGGGTGCGCAGCGAGGCGACGACGCCCCAGTCGATGTCCACGTCGTCGTACGACGAAGCACGCGGCGGCTCGGGCGGGCGTGGGTGAGTCGCAGCGGATGTACTGGGCAGCGGTTGGCCGAAGAGCGGCAGGTCGATCAGCCGCGGATCGGCGTTGGTGGGACGGACGAGGTGGTCACTGGACATCGGAGAGCACCTCCGTGCCGAGGCCATCGCGCCGGACGTTCACAGCGGCGTGGATCGCGGAGATTGCGGCCTGCAGGCTGCGAACCAACGGACTGCGATCGAATCGGTCGGGGATCGTGACGCCGCGGTGCAAGACCGCTGCGGACTGCGGATCGTCGGCGACGACTGCACCGACCGGCAACCCGAGGACGTTGCTGACCTCCTTTGCCGAATAGGGCTGACCCTCGCCTACGAGCATCACGCCGGGGTTCGCCCACGCCGGATGCCCACGTTGTATGGCTTCGGCCCACGACCGGGTGGCTGCGATGGCGGGCAGGTGCGTTCGACACAGGATCAAAGAGAGATCTGACTCGGCGAGCACAGGTTCGGGCCATCCGACGAGCCCCAGGCGACCACAGTCGACGATGACGTCCTGGCCGGTCGCTTCGAGATCCTGGAGCGCCGTCATCAACGGACCCCAGAGTCCGGTGAGCGCCGGCGCCTGGGTGTGGGCCCGCGGACCGGGGATGAACGCAGCGGTCGAGGACCCGATCGGTTGGGCGATACGGGGCAGCAGGTCGGCCACGTCGTCAGCTGAGAGGGCCAGTTCGACCAGGCCCTGGTCGTAGGACTTGATGCCGCGGAAGTAGCCCGCCAAGATCCCAGACCCTCCCGTGGCGTCCGCTTCGACCAGGAGCACCGGTCGGGGCCACAGCAACGCCATCCCGAGTGCGGTCGTCGTGACCCCTGGGGAGCCGGACGCAGAGCAGAGCGCAATGACAGCCATGTCCTCACCGCGCCCTGGAGTCCAGCACGATCGCCACGTTCCCGGTCGCGATCTGGGCGGCCAGCGTGGCCGCCTCGGCGTGGGGGACCAGGAGATCCACGACGAGGTGACCGGTGTCATCAGCGACTCCAACTCCGACCACTTCGGCCTCGCTGAACGAGGGAACCCCGGTCGGCGCATCACTGCCCTCGGCCGGCGTCGCAACCACCCGCACCCGATCACCGGCTTGCAGATTCATCCCCGGCGCCTGCGACGACGTCAGAGCTACACCAACGACCGACAGGTCCTCGGCCGGCACCACCAAGTCGGCGTACGACGAAGGCGTCAGCAGCGACCCGGCAGCGATGTCGACCGCGGCGCGCTGCCCGACCACCGACTCCAAGGAACTCGCACCGACCGGCTTCAAGGCGGGGTCGCTGTTGACCCGGACCCGGACCAAGTCGTCGGCCTCGATGATCGCCCCGCGCTCGATGTCGGCACGTGCGGCGAGAACTTCTTGGGTGTTGGTCGTGGCGGACCACGCCCAACCGCCAAGGATCGCGCCCAGACAGATCGCTACGACCGCGGCAGCGATGAGGGCCGGACGGCGGCGCAGCTTTGGAGGTGGAGGCAGCGGTGGCTCGGCAGAGGACGGAGGGGGAACCTGCGATCGCTCATACCGTGTCGCGGTGCTGCTCATCTTCGTCTGCCCTCTCGTCGCTGCCCGTTACTCCACGAGCACCTGTGCCTCGCCGATGGTGATCTCGACCGACCTCTGAAGGCCGTCGAGGCGGATGGTTCCGGTCTGGCCGGCGCCCTCCCAGGTGATCACCCACGACGACGTTGCTGTCACCGTGTAGGTGCCACCGGGCTCTCCGGCGCTCGACTTCGTGTAGACGTGACCGCAGTCCGGTGACGACTTCTTGCCGTAGGCGGCCTTGTACGGCGTCCCTGCCGTTCGGCACTCGACGGTCGTGCCGTCGCCCATCTGCCACGTCACCTTCTGCACGTTCGCCGTCGCGGTGATCGTGATGCCACCTGCGCTGGCGGTGGCGGTGATCGGCCCGTAGGTGTGGTCGTCAGGGTTGGCCGCCCACATCCACACCGGCATCCCGACCAACCCGATCCGGTTCGCTCCTGGCTCTGGCGTGATGCCGACGTCGATCGCGCGTAGCGCCATGTCGTCGATGGCCAACTGTGCGACGTCGCGCGGGCTCGGCCCCGTGCCCGAGTTCTCCGGAGGGTTATCAGCCCAGATGTGGATCAGGAGATGGGCCTGCGGTTGGTAGCAGTCGTACACCGCACCGTCGCCGGGCTTGTGTCCCTCCCAAGCCGGGTCGCCGGCGGGTGGCTGAGGATCGAGCACGCGGATGTAGCAGCGATAGGTGTTCGACCAGTAGCCGTACTCCGAAGTGCAGGGG
>CAYPQR010000408.1:0-3306 GCA_964412865.1 uncultured Intrasporangiaceae bacterium | reverse complement strand
ACCTGCACGTCAAGATCGCGAAGGACTGGCAGCACGACCCGAACCAGCTGTCCAAACTGGGCTTTTGAGGTGAGTGGCAGCAACGGGCGTACGGGCACGCGTCCCGGCGCGACGGTGAGGCGGCAGCCGTGACCCGTGACGTGGCCGCGAAGGCCCAGATCCCCAGGCTCGAGATCCCGGGCGACTACGACGACCCCGAACTCGACCTGGCGGCACGGTCTTTGTATGCCCGCCTCGCGGCCGAGGGTCCGCTCGACGTGGAGGCGTTGAGCGGACCCGCCCTGGGCGCCCTTCTCTCCTGCGGACTGGTGGTCGTCAGTGACGGCCGAGCAGACGCCGTGTCGCCGAGCGGCCCCCTGCTCGCGATGGCCGAGCGACACGCCCAGCGCGCGGTCGCCGCAGGACAGACTCTCGACGACCTCATGGCCGTATGGCGCACCGCCCGGGCGGAGGAGGTCGGTGTCGAGGTGCTCTCCGGCGCGGCCGCCGTGCGTCAATACCGGCACAGCCTGGCCACGGCCGAGCGCGAGATTCTCGCTCTCGCGATCGGTCCGCGGGCGGGCGGAGCCGTCGAGCCCGCGCCGGGGGTGCTCGACGCACTCGAACGCGGGGTCAACGTGCGAGCCGTCTACCATAGCCGGGTCTTCGAATCGGAGGCTGCGCTCTCCGTCGCGGAGCTATGTATCGCGGCCGGAGAGCGTGCACGGGTGTTTCCCGGCGTCCCGGTGAACCTGGTGATCATCGACGACATCGCGATGATGAACGTCTCCTACGAGTGCGACGAGCCGATCCACCTCGCGTGTGCCCGCAATCGGCGCATTGTCGACTCGTGGAGGGCGATCTTCGACGCCTTCTGGCGGCAGGCGATGCCGATCGATACGCGCAACATCATGGCCCAGGTGCCCCAGGAGTTTCGTGACCTGGTGCGCTTGTTGAGCCTCGGCCTGACGGACCGGGCGATTGCCCGCGAGCTCGGCGTCTCGGAACGCACGATCGGTCGCCGGGTCACACGGCTGCAGGAGCATCTTGGGGCGGACACCCGCTTCCAGCTCGGCCTGCAGATCGCAACGCGCGGCTGGGTGTGACCCGGCGACCGATGGTCGGGCCGGACCGTCAGTCCGCGTCGGGAGCGACGATGCCGGGCAGGGCCTTCTCGAATCCGGCCGCGACCGTCAGGCTCGGCAGGATGTGACCCTGGTTGTCGGCGCTCTTGGCGAGCGTCGCACCCCACTTGGCGCTGCGATAACGCTGGTTCGGGGTGCCGTGGTGCCCCGGGTTGGAGAACGAACAGTCACCGACGTCATAGAACGTCTGCAGATCCTGCAGTGTGTAGGCCTTGTTCAAGGATGCTCCGCGTTTGCTCACCGTGAAATAGGTGCCAAAAGCATCCGCCATCAGCTCGGTGCGGCGGGTCGCCTCCGCCGGGTCGGTGATGTCCGTGTCGAACAGGTTGTCGTCATACTGCACCTGGTGGGCGTATTCGTGGGCGAGCACCGCACGATCCGCCACCCGGCCGAGCCCCAGGTCGCCCCACATCTGCACCAGGCCCTGCCCCATCGCGATCCGGCGGGTGACACCGAGGGTGTCGAGCATGTCCTCGTCGTCCCCGGCGTGACTCGGGTCGATGGCGAAGGAGTTGACCGAGAACATCGGGTTGTCGACGCCACCCGGGAACCCGTCCATCTGTCCGCCGGCGATACCGGACTCCACACCGAGTTCAAGCAGAATCGATGCCAGCGGGCTGATCTTGGCCATGCCGTCGTACACGAACTGGCGGTCCGCGGCCGCCTGCGCACCGGAGCCGAGCACCTTCGCGTCATACGAGACGAGGCCGACATCGCTCCCGTCGATGTCCCAGAACCGCTGCAGTGCACGGAATGTCCGAGAGATCTCGTTCGTCTTCGACCCGTTGGGGCCGAACGACGTGTCGTGCGCTGGAGCCGGCGTCTTCATCAAGGTCCAGTACTGGACGAGTAGGTCTGGTGAGAGGCCGAGGAATCCGTTGTTGTACCAGTACCACGAGTCGGGGTCGATCTGCGCCACCTGATCGGAGACCCAGGTGTTCATCGCCGTCGGTGAGCACTCGTAGTCGCCCGGGTCGAGTGCGTCGGAGCGGTCGCGGTCGACTCCCGCTGCCGCCAGGGCTTGGTGCAACCGGGCGACGGCCGTTCTTGCGGCGGCCGACAGGGACGCGTTCGACGCACCGGCCGCCTCGAGCGAGGCGCGTGTGTCCGCGTCCACGTCGAGCCGCGCGACGTAGGCGTTGAACTTCTGACGGATTGTCGTGATGTCGACCGTCTGACCGGCGTTCGCGGTTGCGGTGAGCGCGGTGTCCGTGCCCGGCGCGGTCACTGCCGCGTGGGCGGCCGACATGCCGACTCCGGACAGCGGAACGGCGGTGAGCGAGGCGAGCGTCAACACCGTCAGGATCGAGCGTTTCATCGAGTAGCCTTCCTCCAGCGTGCCAGGCTCGGATTGCCTGGGTGTAAAGGGGATTCAAGCATCGATCGAGCCGCCACGGCACGGATCCGCATGACCTGGACCGGACATGTCGGGCTCCGGACAGTTGGCTCGCAGCGCAGCGGCCGCCCGCTCGGCGGCGGGCAAAGCAGCAGAACGAATCCTTCACCGTGCGATCTCGGTATGTGGATCAACCGGTCGGCCTGTGGACACGCCGACCCCCGCGTCGTACACTCGCTCTCGTGCGGACCGCTCTCGGAGTTCTGCTCCTTCGCTGCCGCGGCGAGGCCTGACAGTCGGCCTACCTCGCCGCGGAGGTTGTGCTGCCCGGGCCGAGCCCACCGCATACCCCTAAGGCGAAGACATGCATCACCCCCAGCAGTCATCTGGGATGCCCACCGGCAAATACATCCCGTTCCACGAACAGATCAAGGTCGAGCTGCCCGATCGCACGTGGCCGGACCGGCACATCACGAAGGCGCCTCGCTGGTGCGCCGTAGACCTGCGTGACGGCAACCAGGCGCTCATCGACCCGATGAACTCCGAGCGCAAGATGCGCATGTTCAAGCTCCTGGTCGACATGGGATACAAGGAGATCGAGGTCGGGTTTCCGTCCGCCAGCCAGACCGACTTCGACTTCGTCCGCGAACTCATCGAGGGCGGGCACATCCCCGACGACGTGACGATCCAGGTCCTGACCCAGTGCCGCGACGCGCTCATCGAGCGGACGTATGACGCGATCCGGGGAGCCCGCCAAGCGATCGTCCACTTCTACAACTCGACCTCGGTGCTGCAGCGGCGCGTCGTGTTCGGCCTCGACCAGGACGGCATCGTCGACATCGCGCT
>CAYPQR010000407.1:0-3307 GCA_964412865.1 uncultured Intrasporangiaceae bacterium | reverse complement strand
GTGATTGTGTCAACCATGCCCCGACTCACCAGTCAACGATCACACCGAAAACCGCAGGCCACGCTTGTCAACGATTCGTGAAACTCAACACTGTCAGCCCGACCATTGAAGGATGCGGCCCGCCTGACGAGTGCGGGATCCCGTCCGTGCAGATTCCTAGAATCTCGGTCGGACGCCTGTACGCGCGGCAGCGAGTTGGCGGCCGCCGTTTCCGTCAAGCGCCCTTTGTGAACTCATTCACTCACCAGTCTCGCCTCAGACGCGGTTGGTATATGAGGCCAGGAATGGTTAGGGAATGTGCATGTTTGCTACCTGATCGCGGTAACCGCGGGCTGCAATACGGCAAAACGCATAGTTGGATACGATGCCACTCCGTTGCTCGTAATCTGTCGTGTCGAGATCACCCGTTCCAGAGGACGTCGGAGTGTCAGAGTCCCGGCATATACTCGGAATATGGGAAGAGAGCGGACGTACAGCAATGATGAACTTGTGGCGGCAGTCGCGGTATCCAATTCGTGGCGCGGGGTGCTTCGAGAATTGGGCTTGGCCGCAAGTAATGCGGCCGAAATTCGCTCGGTGCGAGGACATGCTGATCGGATAGGTATTGACCATGGTCATATTGGGGGCAATCGTCAGTGGCGTGAGGGGGACCTCCGGACGGCGGTAGCAAAGTCCCGCACTTGGCGCGATGTAGCGGAACACCTCGCGCTTCGTGATGCGCGGTCAGTCGCAATCGCGAAGGGCCAGGCGGTGAGGCTCGGGCTTGACGTCTCTCACATCGCCTCGCATGCGCCTACGCGGAACGAACTCAGAACTTCACCACACCTGACCCACCTCAATCGTGCGGGATCGCTGCTCGCCGCTGCATGGTTTGCCTTCTGTGGTCAGAACGTCTCGTGGCCGCTCGAACCTTGCCGCTACGATCTACTCGTCGACGCGGACGAAGGGGTCCGCCGCATACAAGTGAAGACGACAACGACGCGAGCCGGTTACACCTGGAAGGTCTACCTATCGACGACGGGTCGCGAGCGGAGAACATATGATCCGAATGAGATCGACGAGTTCTTCGTCATTGACGGTGATCTCGACTATTATCTGATCCCAATTGACGTTGTTGCTGGCTTGCAAGCCATCCACGTTGGAGCATATAAGAAGTACCGCCTTGCGCAAGAGCCTGAATGATATCGATGGCGGCGCCTCACGGATTTTCGCCCTTGCTAATTTCGGACCCACTCGATGAGCTTGTGGCGGTCAACTGCTTCGTCGTACACGGGGTGGTGTCGCGATAGCATCTCGGTGTTGGCGACGTGCAGCCACGCGTCGCGGATTCGCCTAATGCCGCTCGTAGACCCGGTTCGAGACTCTCAGTCCAATCCAATGTGTGCGTGAAGGGTGACCGAGCTCCTCGGTCGCCCCTCACAGACCTTCTTCAGCGCCTCAGGATTTAGCAGAAGTCGGGCGAGTACCCCCAACCGCAGGCATGAAGAGGCCGATGACGCCGCGGGTC
This sequence comes from uncultured Intrasporangiaceae bacterium, assembly GCA_964412865.1. GTDB lineage: Bacteria > Actinomycetota > Actinomycetes > Actinomycetales > Dermatophilaceae > Leekyejoonella. The sequence continues at coordinate 1,800 of CAYPQR010000407.1, read as the reverse complement.
GGAGCCGGTGCACGGGTGCGGAGACACCTGCTACCGGTTGCCCGATCGGCCGCCCGCACGCTGTTGCGGAGCGCTCGGCTCAGAGTGTCCAGCGCCGTGCTGTGGGCGACAACCGCCTGACTCACAGGTTTGACGACACGCCACAAAGTGGTGAGTTCGCGGGCGTGTGCAGCCTCCTTCTACGGGGGCCGAGGCCAAAAGAGCATGGCCCCACGGCGCCTACATCCATAGGGGCCTGGACATCGCGGCGCAGGGCTCGTAGCCTGCGTGGTGTATCGATTTAGTAGATGGTTTTAGGAAATGTCATGACTACTCGCCCGAGGCCGAGTCTGCGCACCGTCGCCGAGGCAGCCGGGGTATCGGTGTCGTCGGTCTCCAACGCCTACAACCGCCCGGAGCGGCTCTCGGCCGCGGTGCGCGAGCACATTCTGAGCGTCGCGTCGCAGGTCGGGTATGTGGGGCCGAACCCCGCCGCTCGGATGCTGCGCACCAAGCATGTCGGGTCCATCGGGGTGCTCCTGACGACCCCGCTGTCATACGTGTTCTCCGATCCCTACTGCGCAGAGCTGCTGCGCGGAGTGGGCGAGGTGACCGAGCAGCTGAACACCGGACTGGTGCTGATCCCCATGGCAGATGACAGCGCGGCCCGACAAGCCGTGATCGATGCCGCCATCACGGACGGACTGGATGACAGCCACCCGGCGGTGCAGGCATTGGTGGACCGCGGCGTGCCCGTGGTGCGGTCCACCGACTCGGCCGATGGCCGCTGCGTCGTCATCGACGACTACGCCGCCGGACGACTGATCGGGCAGCACCTGGTCGAGCAGGGACACGACGACGTGGTCGTCCTGCTCGGCTCGTCCGGCGGCCCCGGAGTGCACTCGACCGTCGATGACTCGACGCTGTATGCCTATTCGCGAATGCGGCGTGACGGCATTCGTGACGCGCTCGGTCCGCAGGCCCGAGTTCGGGTGGTCAGTGTCGGCGGCAACAGCATCGACGCCGGCCGGCAGGCCGCGGAGGTCCTGCTCGGTGAGCCGGGGCGCCCCACCGCCATTGCGGCCGACAGCGACGTGTTGGCGACCGGTGTCATTCGGGCGCTCCGGCGACGCGGCCTACAGCCCGGATCAGACCTCGCGGTAACGGGTTTCGACGACATCCCACTCGCCCAGCAGGAGGGCCTGACCACGGTCCGACAGCCGATCAGCGAGAAGGGCCGGCTCCTGGCCCGAGCACTTCTGGACCCTTCCTTCACCCCACGGAGGACGGTGCTCGACACGGTGCTCATCCCACGCGCGAGCACCAGCCGGTCGTCTGAAGCGGCCGAAAGCCGCGACAGCCCGGCGATTTCGGCAAGTCGGCGGGTCGCATCGACGGTGACGCCGGACGACGAAGGGGAGTGGACGATTCGCGACCTCGACCTCGAGTCCTACCTCCACCGCGTCGGACACGAGGGGAGCCTCGCCCCCGAGGAGTCGACTCTCCGCCGGCTGCATCGCGCCCATCTGGCGGCGTTCCCGTTCGAAAACCTGGATGTCATCCTCGGCCGCGGCGTCGAGGTGGGGCTCACGGACATCCAGACCAAGCTCGTATACCGCCGCCGCGGAGGCTACTGCTACGAGCAGAACCTGCTGTTTGCCGCCGTGCTCCAGCGAATCGGCTACCAGGTGATGCGTGTGCTCGCGCGCACCGGCGACCCACTCGAACAACCCCGCCCGCGTTCGCACCTCGTGCTGGTGGTCGGCGCGGGCAAGCGCCGATGGCTCGCCGACGTCGGCTTCGGCTCCGGTCTGCTGGAGC
>CAYPQR010000406.1:0-3310 GCA_964412865.1 uncultured Intrasporangiaceae bacterium | reverse complement strand
GACTTCAACCAGGCCGTCGCGATGCTGCGCTCGTTCGACCCGTACCGCAAGGACAAGGACCAGGGCAACAAGTCCAACTACTCGGTCTTCTCGGACGGCCCGTACAAGCTGCAGGGTAAGTGGACCAAGGGCAAGGGCGGCACGTTCGTCCGCAACAAGGAATACGACCCGAAGACCGACGGTGTCCGCAAGGCACTTCCCGACAAGATCGTCTTCCAGGCCGGCAACGAGCCCGAGGTGATCACCAAACGGCTGATCGCCGACAGCGGCAAGGACAAGGACGCAGTGACGCGCGAGCAGATCCCGCCGTCGCTCTTCAGCCAGATCACCGGTCCGGTGGCGCAACGCGCAGCGAACCCGCAGTCGTCGTTCAACGAGTTCCTGATGCCCAACTTCCGCAGGATCAAGAGCCAGAAGGTCCGCGAGGCGCTCGCGGTGTCGCTGGACAAGTCCGGTTACATCCAGGCCGGAGGCGGCAGCAAGCTGTTCGCACCCGCCTACACGATCACCAACCCCGCGGTGAAGGGCTTCACGAAGAATCCGTCGTTCGCCTCCATCCCGGACAGCGGGGATCCGAAGAAGGCCAAGAAACTGCTGAAAGAGGCCGGCGTCACGCTGCCCTACCCGATCAAGCTGACCTACCCCGGAGGAGACCCCACGGCGGACAAGCAGATGGCCGCCATCAAGGCCGGCTGGGACAAGGCCGGCTTCAAGGTCACCCTCAACGGGCTGCCGGACACCTACTACAGCGTCGTGCAGAACCCGAACCAGAAGTCGGACGTCATCTGGGGCTCGTGGGGTGCCGACTGGCCCTCGATGTCGACGGTCATCCCGCCGCTGTTCGACTCGCGGGTCAACCTGACGCCGCACTCGACCGGGCAGGACTACGGGTCGTATTCGAGCAAGAAGGTCAACCAGCTGATCGACAAGGCGGCACAGCAGACGAGCCCGGACGCCGCGGCGAAGGTCTATGCCCAGGCCGACAAGATCCTCGGTCAGGACGTCGCCTACATCCCGCTGGCCGTCGACAAGTTCTACATGCTGCGCGGCTCCAACGTCACGAACTACATCGAGAACCCCGCGGCCTGGTGGTATCCGGACCTCGGCTCCATCGGGGTGAAGTAGCCGGTATCGCAACACCCGTCACACCAATCGCAGTGGTGGCAGGCCCCTCACACCGGGTGGGGGACTGCCACCACTGCGGTTTGGTAACAATTGGGTTGCTTGGTCGGGGGCGCGTTTCCTCCGAGGGGATACTTGTGGCACAGTTCACGTCGGGTCGGTGCGTGTCTCGACCAAAGACACGGGCCGGCACCGCGAAGCCATGAGGGTGTGCGCATGCACGCTCACCACCTACGCCCTCACCCATAGGAGCCGTACGACGTGACGATGCCGACGTCCGACCTGTCGCAGGAGGAAGGCCTCACCGAGGTCGAGGAATCCTCCGGCGAGGCGAAGATCGAAGGGCGGTCACCGCGCCAGTTGGCGATGGCCCGCCTGAAAAAGGACAAGATGACGATCGTCGCCATCGTGCTGGTGGCGCTGTTCGTCCTCATCGGCATCCTGTCGCCGCTCCTCGCCAAGTTCGGCATCCTCGACCCGTTCACGTACCACAACTCCGGCGACTCGAACCTGCTGCACGTCAACGGAAATCTGACCGGACTGCCGAAGGGGTCGTTCGGGGGCATCTCGTGGAGCCATCCGTTCGGACTGGAGCCCGGCACCGGCCGCGATCTGCTGTCCCGCATCATGCTCGGGATGACGTACTCGTTGATCATCTCGGTCGTCGCCATGCTGATCTCGATCGTCATCGGCACCGTTCTCGGGCTGCTCGCCGGATTCATCGGAGGCAAGGTCGACTTCTTCATCGGCCGGTTCATCGACCTGGTGCTCTGCTTCCCGCAGACGCTGATGCTGCTGGCGCTGTCGGGCACGTTCACGCTCTACCTGAACAAGCTCGGAGCCAAGGGCACCTTCGGCGACGGCCTCTACGTGATGCTCGTGCTGGGCGTCTTCGGCTGGCCGGCGTATGCACGCGTCATCCGCAGCCAGGTGATGTCGCTGCGCAACCGCGAATTCGTCGAGGCCGCCCGCAGCCTCGGCTCCAACAATCGGCGCCTGTGGTTCACCGAGGTCCTGCCCAACCTGTGGCCGCCGATCCTGGTGTATTCGAGCCTGATCCTGCCGATCAACGTCTCGGCGGAGGCGGCGCTGAGCTTCCTGAGCGTCGGCATCAAGGCACCTACGCCGACACTCGGCAACATCTTGACCGACTCGGTCAACTACACGACCAGCGATCCGATGTACTTCTTCCTTCCCGCGTTCGCGATCATGCTCGTCGTCCTCGCCTTCAACCTGATGGGCGACGGAATCGGCGACGCCATCGACCCGAAGAAGGACCGCTGACATCGATGAATCACGGGTCGCCGATCACGGCGACCGACCAAGCCCCTGGCAGTGAAGATCCACGGTCAGGTTCGTTGGACCGCCGCAGGCGTGACAACACATTAAAGGAGAGGCAATGAGCAAGAAGACGAGGGCAATCTCGGCAGTCGGCGTCGCCGTCGTGGCGTCGACCGTGCTGGCCGCCTGTGGTGGTGGAAGCAGCGACAACAGCGGCAGCACCGGTGGCAGCACTGGTGGCAGCAACGCCAGTTCCAGCAAGGGCGGCACGCTGTACTACCTGTACCAGAAGTCGATCGACCACCTGGACCCGCAGCGCACCTACACCGGCGTCGACATGGCCAACATCGGCCGCCTGTGGTCGCGCAGCCTGGTGCAGTTCCCGACGACCGAGGACGCCAAGAAGGCGGCCACCCCGGTGCCGGATCTGGCGACCGGGACGGGCAAGATGTCCGATGGCGGCAAGACCTGGAAGTTCACGCTGAAGGACGGTGTGAAGTGGCAGGACGGCAAGCCGGTCACCTGTGAGGACGTGAAGTATGGCGTCTCGCGCACCTTCGCGACCGACGTCATCACGGGCGGGCCGAACTACAAGCTGAAGTACTTCGACATCCCGACGGTGAAGTCGGGTAAGCGCAAGGGTCTGCCGGTCTATGACGGGCCCTACAAGAACGACGGCAAGAAGTACTACGACAAGGCCGTGCAGTGCAACGGCAAGACGATCACGTTCCACTTCAAGAAGCCGTGGCCCGACTTCAACCAGGCCGTCGCGATGCTGCGCTCGTTCGACCCGTACCGCAAGGACAAGGACCAGGGCAACAAGTCCAACTACTCGGTCTTCTCGGACGGCCCGTACAAGCTGCAGGGTAAGTGGACCAAGGGCAAGGGCGGCACGTTCGTCCGCAAC
>CAYPQR010000405.1:0-3317 GCA_964412865.1 uncultured Intrasporangiaceae bacterium | reverse complement strand
CTATGGCGTCGCGCTCGTCAGTGACGACAACGTCAACCAGACCCGGACGACCCGCTTCGTCAGCCTCCTGGCGTTCCTGCCCTAGCGGTGGGGGTGCGCTGCCGCCCGTCCCGGCCGATCCATGGGGCGATGCAGCCTCGTGGCCAGGAACTGCTCCCACGTGTTGACCCCGGTGGTGTGACCGGGCCCCGGCAGCAGCGCGCCGTCGCGGACCGCCGTGCTGCCGGGCACTCTCACGGGGATGACGATCCTGGAGCGTCGAGTGGCGGCGAGGTAGCTGCGCAACAACGCGGCCCAACTGGTCGGCTGCGGCCCGGCCATCTCCGGGGCTCGTCCCCTCGGCTGGTCGAGCGCGAGTCCCACCAGCCGGCCCGCGACCTCGTCGGGGTCGATCGGCTGCACCGGGAAGCGGGCAGGCACCGGCGCGACGACAGGGCACCGGGCAAGCCTGCGCGAGTTCTCAAAGCAGTAGTCGTAGAACTGCGTGACCCGCAGAATGGTCCACGGCAGCTCGCTGCCCTCCACGATCGCCTCGGCCTCGAGCTTCTGCCTTGGGTATCCCCAACGCGGGATGCGGTCGATCCCGACGATGGACGGTTGGACGAAATGCGGCGCCCCGGTCCGGGCAGCAGCGGTCGTGAGGTTCCTGACCGCGTGGGCATCGCCCCGGGTGGCGGTCGCACAGTGAATGATCGTGTCGACGCCGCTCAATGCCCGGTCGATGCGGTCCCCCGCACGCAGATCCGCTACGAAGAACGCAACGTCGGGCATCTGACGCTCGTGGCGGGCGATGACGCGGACGTCGCAGCCGGCGCGCAGCAGCCTCGCGACGACGAGATGTCCCAATCTCCCCGTGCCACCGGTCACCAGAACGGTAGGTGTCATCAGCTCTCCTTCGGGTCGACCTCGACGTGGGGCCGAACGGCCCGACATCTGGTGGACGAGGCCCGACACCGCGAGGTAACACCGTCGTCCACGTCACAGTGATCTCGCGACGAACGTCAATCAGACGTGAGACCACACGATCAGGTCGATGACGCGAGCGCCTCGGGCCTGGCTGACCGGTTCGAGCAGCACCGGCCCCACGTACGAGCCGTCGCCGCGCGGGTGCTCGGATCATCCGCGGACGCCGAGGACGCGGTGCAGGAATCGTGGCTGAGGCTGAGCCGGGTCGGTGACGACGACATCGACGATCTGCGCGCCTGGCTGACGACGGTGACCACCCGGATCTCGCTGGACATCCTGCGCCGCCGACGGTGCAGACGCGATGCATCGTGTTGCGTCAGCCTCGACGATCTGCGTGACCGGCCCGAGCGGAGCGAGCCTCCCGACCCTGGCGCCGGGCCCGAAGACGAGGCCCTGCTCACGGAGTCCGTGTCGATCGCTCTGCGGATCGTCGGCGAGCGGCTGAACCCGGCCGAGCGGGTCGCCTTCGTGCTGCACGACGTCTTCGGCGTCCCGTTCGCGTCCATCGCCTCGCTCCTCGGCCGCACCACCGCAGCGGCCAAGATGCTCGCGAGCCGTGCCCGACGGCATCTGCGGGATGCCGGTGACCCGCCCGACCTCAACGCCTCCCGCGACCGGTCGGCAGTCGATGCGTTCTTCGCCGCGGCGTCCACGGGTGACCTGACGGCCATGCTCGCCGTGCTCGACCCCGATCTCCTGCCCCGGAGCGTCCTCGCGTTCGAGGTCCGCGACGGGATGATCACGCGCACCCGCAGCGTCACCAGCCCCCGGCGGTTGGCTCAGATCGCGCCGTCGTGGCTCGGCTGACGTCGTGCTCAGTCGCAGCAGTGCGCTGCCGGCGAGGGCGGCACGTCGAGGGCGGGGTTGCGGTCGAAGAATCCGTTGGGCTTCATCGTGAACCCGCAGTAGTCGACGGGCATGATCGGCCAGTCCTCCGGGCGCGGATAGTGGGTGAGCCCGAAGGTGTGCCACACCACGATGTCCTGGCCGTCGATGTCGCGGTCCTGCGCGGCGAACGCCGGAAGTCCGGCGACGCCCGGCTGCTGGTTGACGAAATCGCCTGAGGGATACCGCTCGTCGGGTGCGTAGCGGGTCACCCACAGGTCCTTGGTCGCGAACGCCGCACGGCGTGCGATCGACGCCTCGGGATCGGCCAGGAGCCTCGGCTCGCCCTGCGGATACAGCACGTATGCCACCGGCTGACCCAGCCTGTTCCTCACCTGCGGGTTGGTGATGTGCCAGACCCTGGCCACCGACTTGTCGGCGCATCGCTGCGCCTGCGACTCGGTGGCCAGCCGCGTCGCCCGGCGGGTGAACGCATTGCCGTAGGGGTTGTCCTCCCCCATCGGAATGCGCACGGCCTCCACCTCGTCGACCGCGTTGTCGACGCCGTCGACCATCATGTCGAGCCGGGCGCTGAACAGGTGCTGATGGAAGGGTGCGCCGAGCCCGGGCGCCACCTCGGTCGCCCAGCGATAGCCCTCACCCGGGTAGGACGACGTGAACACCACCCCGGTCGCCTTCGCCTCGAGCTGGATCGTGCCGTCGAGGTAGAGATACCAGTAGAACCCGTAGTCGTAGTTGCCGACGGTGATGAAGAACGAGATCACGAGACGGCGCTGCCGTCGCGTCTCGCTCGCCTCGGTGTAGACGTCGGTGTGCTTCCACAGCACCCCGAAGTCCTCCTCGTGCATGCAGATGGCGTTGGCGATCTGCTGCGGGTGACCGTGGTCGTCGGCGACCCATCCGTCGAAGTAGTGGATCTCGCCCAGGCAGTCGCAGCCGAGCACCAGCGAGTTGGTCCACTTGCCCATCAGGTATTCACCGGCGTCGAAGTAGTTCTGCCAGAAGCGCACCGGGCTCGGATCGCCATACGGCACGACCATCTCGGCCACCGACGCGCGATAGATGATCGGACGTTGCCGGCCGCCGTCGTTGAACGACACCTCGTGCAGCACCAGCCCCTCCCGGGCGTCGAAACCGACTCGGAAGCGCCAGTTCTCCCATTCGACGACGTTGCCGTCGACGCTGAACGACGGGCCCTCCGGTTGGGTGATCTCGATCGGGCGCAGCGACGTGCGGGCACCGGTCGCCTCCGGGTCGTCGAAGTTGCCCTCCTCCTGCGGGATGGGCATCACCGTGTCGTCGATGACCTCGATGACCCGCTTCTCGACGAGGTCGATGTAGGCCACCACGCCGTCGATGGGGTGCGCCCACGGGTGGTCCTCCTTGCGGTGCTGCAGGAAGGACAGCACCCGCAGCATCCGCCGCCCCTCCTCACCGGGGATCTGGTAGGTGCCGGCGGACAGCGGGCAGGTGCACACCAGGTCGAGGTCGGTCACGCCGCGGCG
>CAYPQR010000404.1:0-3329 GCA_964412865.1 uncultured Intrasporangiaceae bacterium | reverse complement strand
CCCGTGTCGACCCAGTCGAGCGTGCGCTCGATCGCCTTCTTCCACCGGGCGTATCCACGCTCACGGTGCTCGGCGTCCCAGGTGGGATACCAGCGCTTGTCCTCGTTCCAGTTCTGCCGCAACTCGTCGGTGCCGGACCAGAATCCGACGGCCAGGCCGGCGGCGTACGCCGCGCCGAGCGCCGTCGTCTCGGCCACGACGGGTTTCGACACCGGCACACCGAGAATGTCCGCCTGCAACTGCATACACAGCCCGTTGGCGGTGACGCCGCCGTCGACGCGCAGCACGTCGAGGGTCTCCTCGGCGTCCCGCTGCATCGCCTCGACGACGTCACGGCTCTGATAGCAGATCGACTCCAGCGTCGCCCGCGCCAGATGTGAACGAGTGTTGAAGCGTGACATGCCGACGATCGCCCCTCGTGCGTCGGAGCGCCAGTATGGCGCGAACAGGCCCGAGAACGCCGGCACGAAATACAGTCCGCCCGAGTCGCTGACCTGTCCGGCGAGCATCTCGCTGTCGGCCGCCGTGCGGATGATGCCCAACTGATCGCGCAGCCACTGCACGGCCGAGCCGGTGACGGCGATCGAGCCCTCCAGCGCATACACCGGGTCGTCGTCGGCGAACTTGTAGGCGACCGTCGTCAGCAGGCCGCTCGTCGAGCGCACCAGGTTGGTGCCGGTGTTGAGCAGCAGGAAATTGCCTGTGCCGTAGGTGTTCTTGGCCTCGCCCACGTCGAAGCAGACCTGCCCCACGGTCGCCGCCTGCTGGTCGCCGAGATCGCCCGACAGCGGCACCTCGCCGCCCAATGGGCCGGTCCGCAGCGTCGTGCCGTAGAAGTCCGGATCGGACGACGGACGGATCTGCGGGAGCATCTGTCGCGGAATGCCGAAGAAGCCCAGCAGCTCGTCGTCCCAGTCGAGCGTCTCCAGGTCCATCAGCATGGTGCGGCTGGCGTTGGTCACGTCGGTGACGTGCACGCCGCCGTCGATGCCGCCGGTCAAATTCCACAGCAGCCACGTGTCGGTGTTGCCGAAGATCGCATCACCGGCCTCCGCGGCGGCGCGCACCCCGTCGACATTCTCGAGAATCCACTGGATCTTGCCGCCCGAGAAGTAGGTCGCCGGCGGCAGCCCCGCCTTCCGACGAATGGTGTCGCCCCTGCCGTCCTGGTCGAGGGCTGTGGCGATGCGGTCGGTGCGGGTGTCCTGCCACACGATCGCGTTGTAGTAGGGCCGGCCGGTCCTGCGGTTCCACACGAGCGCGGTCTCGCGCTGATTGGTGATGCCGACGGCCGCCAGGTCGGAGTGGCTGAGGCCCGCGCCCACCAGCGCCGACTTGATGACCGTCGCGGTGCGCTCCCAGATCTCGACCGGATTGTGCTCGACCCAGCCGGCCTCGGGCAGGATCTGCTCGTGCTCCAGCTGGTGGCGGGCGATCTCGTTGCCACCGTGATCGAAGATCATGAACCTCGTGCTCGTCGTGCCCTGGTCGACGGCACCGACAAAATCAGCCATCACCGCTCCTCACATCACGTCCCGTGTCTGTCTCAGTCCTCGCCGGCGTCGCCCGCGAACTCGTCCGCCGGGCCCGTCTCGGCATCCTCCGCGGATCGCTGCCGCGCATGCAGCACGTCGCCGATGAACGCGTCATAGACGAGGATCCCGATGACGCCGCCGATCAGCGGCCCGATGATGGGGATCCACATATAGTTCGACCACCCACCGGGAGCGGGCAGATTGCCCGGTATGGCCAGCTCTCCCCACCCGGCGAGCCACGCCAGCACCCGCGGGCCGAAATCGCGCGCCGGGTTGATTGCATACCCCGCATTGGCGCCGAAGCTGATGCCGATCGCCGCCACGACGAAACCGATGATCAGCGGTCCCAGATTGGCCTTGACCGCCAGGTTTCGCCCATCGATGACCGCGGCGATGCACAGCAACAGCAACGCCGTGCCGATGATCTGGTCGAGCAGCGGCCCCCACGGGGATCCTCCGAACGACGGCGACGGAAACGTCGCGAAGATCGAGAAACTCGCATTGGTATGGCCGTTCACGAGCACGGTCCCCGCCTGTTTCGCGGCCGCACTGTCATAGAAGTCGATCTGCTGGTGGTAGTTCCACAACACGATGGCTGCGCCGGCGAAGGCGCCGACAGTCTGGCTTATCCAGTATGGAACCACTTTGCGCCACGGGAACTTTCGCCGAAGAGCAAAGGCCAGCGTTACGGCCGGGTTGATGTGCGCACCGGTGATGCCGCCCGCGACGTAGACGCCGAGTGCAACCGCGAACGCCCAGCCCCAGGCGATGAGCAGCCAGTCCCCGGATGCGAGGAAGATCGTCGTCGACGACTGCGCACGGCCGGACGCCGGCAACGCGGCGACCGCCATCGCGACACATCCGTCGCCGAACACGATCAGCACACACGTGCCCAAGAACTCGGCGAGACATTCACCCCAGATCCCTGCGAGGCGCTTGAGGCCGCTGCCCCCAGTGAGCAACGGCGCCACATCTGAGCTCATGAGCTGTCCTTCCGCCGCGGAACCAGCTAGCTCCTTCTGGCGCAAGACATCTCGGTGGAGCATCAGTCAGCGCATGTGCGACGTCAACCACACCTGCACCCGGTGGCACCACCGGGGTGTCGAACTCCATACCTCACCGGGGATGCTACTGCTCACCTCCCCGACGATCAACAGATCGCCCCAAACGCGCCTGATAGCAGGACAATCGTTCCCGTCCACGCTCGGTCGGGCATACTCTCTGCATGGGTTGGTATGCCGATCGCATGCTGCCGCGGCTCGTCGACCGCGTGATGCGCGGCCAGGAGCTCGACGCCATCCGCGCCCGCGTGACCCGCGGCATGGCGGGGCGGGTGCTGGAGATCGGTTTCGGGTCCGGCCTCAACCTGCCGCACTATCCGGCGGAGGTGACCCAGGTCCTGGCGGTCGACCCGGCCACCCTGGGACGCGAGCTCGCCGCGCGGCGCATACGCGAGAGCGGGGTGCCGGTGGAGTTCCTCGGCCTCGACGGCGAGCACGTGCCGCTGGACGACGGGAGCGTCGACCATGCGCTCACGACCTGGACCCTGTGCACGATCGACGACCCCGGCCGGGCCCTCGGTGAAGTGCGCCGGGTGCTGCGGCCCGGCGGATCCCTGCACTTCGTGGAGCACGGCCTGTCCCCCGACCCGAAGGTCGCGCGACGACAGGACCGCTTCACGCCGATCCAGCGGCGTGTGGCCGGCGGATGCCACCTGAACCGGCCCATCGCGCAGATCGTCAGATCGTCCGGCCTCAGGATCAGCTACCTGGAGACCTACTACATGCCCGGACC
>CAYPQR010000403.1:0-3333 GCA_964412865.1 uncultured Intrasporangiaceae bacterium | reverse complement strand
GTCGCGCAATACTTCTGTGGCATGGCCTCCGTGACGGCCAACTCCCGTATGACGTTTGCGTTCTCGCGTGACGATGCCCTTCCCGGGTCGAGGCTGTGGAAGCTGGTCAACCCGCGCACCGGCACGCCGACCAACTCCATCTGGTTCTGTGTGGCGCTGTCGATCGTGCTGGCTCTCCCGGCGCTGTTCAACGCCACCGCATACCTGGCAGTCACGTCGATCGCCGTCATCGGCCTCTACATCGCGTATGTCGCGCCGGTCTTCCTGCGGCGCCGCGCGGTCGACTTCACGCCGGGCCCGTGGAATCTCGGCCGCTGGAGCCCGCTGATCGGCTGGGTCGCCGTCGTATGGGTGTGCGTCATCTGCGTGATGTTCATCCTGCCGCCGGTGTCGCCGATCACCGTCGACAGCTTCAATTACGCACCGGTGGCGGTCGTCGTGGTCGCGCTGTTCGCCACGATCTTCTGGTTCGCGCGAGGACGAGAGCACTTCATGAAGGGCATCGACCCGGCGCGGGCCTCGGCGGACCTGCCCGAAGACGTGCTCGAGGGAGACGTGGAGTCGTGACGGCAGCGGGGGAGGGTCTGGCGGACGAAGCGCTGCGCCAGGTGGCGCCCCGACCGGTCCGCGCCCACCACGCCTTCGAGTCCTGCGTCGAACAACTCGCCACCGCAGTGCGGCTCGGCGTCTATCCGAAGGGATCCATGCTGCCGCCGGAGCGTGAACTCGCCGCACGGATGGAGGTGTCTCGCGCGTCGTTGCGGGAGGCCATCGCCGCCCTGCGGGAGGCCGGCCTGCTGCAGACGGTGCGGGGGCGTGGCGGCGGCACCATGGTGCTCGCGCCGCCGGAGATCGAGAGAGACCGCCCCGCCGACCTGGGCGAGCGGCGGGACGAACTGCTCGACTCGCTCGTGCTGCGGCGCATCGTCGAACCCGGCGCGTGCGCCCTCGCCGCGACCCTGCGCCCGCGCGGCCGCGACCGTGACATGCTCCGGGCGGGCCTGCACGAGGTGCAGCATGCCGAGACCCGCCGCGCCCACCGGCAGGCGGACTCGCGACTGCACCTGGCGATCGGCACCTTGACCGGCTCGACGCACGTGATGGACGCGGTGACACGGGTGCAGGCCGACCTGCATACGCTGCTGACGGCAATCCCCGTGTTGCCTCGCAACATCGACCACTCCAACCACCAGCACCAACTCATCGTCGACGCGATCATCGACGGCGACCCCGACGGTGCCCACCGAAGCATGGAGCAGCACTGCGACGACACGGCGGCACTGCTTCGCGGGCTGCTCGGATGATCGGCGGAAGAAAGGGAATGACGACATGAGCTCAATACGGGCGAACAACCGGATGCTCACCCTCGACGAGCTGCGGTCGCGCATCGAAAACGGCGAGATCGACACGGTCATCGTCGCGTTCACCGACATGCAGGGACGCCTGAAGGGCAAGCGCCTGCACGGGCAGTACTTCCTCGACGAGGTGGTCGAGCACGGCACCGAGGGCTGCAACTACCTGCTGGCCGCCGACATCGAGATGAACACCGTCGACGGCTACGCCATGACGTCGTGGGAAAAGGGATACGGCGACATGGAGTTCCGCCCCGACTACGACACCATCCGGTTGTTGCCGCACCTGCCGTCGACGGCCATGATCCAGTGCGACCTCACCTGGATGGACCACACCTGGGTCGCGCCTGCCCCTCGCCGCATCCTGGCTGCACAACTGGAGCGCGCCGCAGCCGACGGGCTGGTCGCCCTGGCCGGCACAGAGCTGGAGTTCATCGTCTTCGACGACACCTACGAGCAGGCGTGGGACCGTGGCTACCACGGCCTGACTCCCGCGAACCAATACAACATCGACTACTCCATCCTCGGCACCAGCCGGGTCGAGCCGCTGCTGCGCGACATCCGCAACACGATGTATGGCGCCGGGCTCGACGTGGAATCCGCCAAGGGCGAGTGCAACCCCGGTCAACACGAGATCGGTTTCCTCTATGACGAGGCGATGCGCACCGCCGACAACCACAGCGTCTACAAGAACGCCGCCAAGGAGATCGCCGCGCTGCACGGCAAGTCGTTGACGTTCATGGCGAAATACAACGAGCGGGAGGGCAGTTCGTGCCACATCCACCTGTCGCTGCGTGGGCAGGACGGCGAACTGGTCTTCTGGGACGCCGAGCGCGGATGCAGGAGCGAGCTCTATGACAAGTTCATCGCGGGCATCCTCGCCACAATGGCCGACTTCACCTTGATGTATGCACCGAACATCAACTCGTACAAGCGATTCGCCGACGGCTCCTTCGCGCCGACGACGATCGGATGGGGCACGGACAACCGCACCTGCGCCGTGCGGCTCGTCGGTCACGGGGCCGGCGCCCGGCTGGAGAACCGGCTGCCAGGGGGAGATGTCAACCCCTACCTGGCCCTGGCCGCGATGCTGGCGGGCGGATTCCACGGCATCGACCACGACCTCGAGCTGGGCGAGGAGATCGTGGGAAACGCCTACACGTCGCAGGCCTCGCACGTGCCGACGACCCTGCAGGAGGCGCGCGACCGATTCCACGCGTCGGCCTTCGCCCGCAAGGCCTTCGGCGACGAGGTCGTCGACCACTACACCAACATGGCCGACGTCGAGCTCGCGGCCTACAACGCCGCCGTGACCGACTGGGAGCTGCGGCGCGGATTCGAAAGGATGTGATGTCCGGGTGAGCGAGACCCATGCCGTCATCAACCCGGCGACCGAGCAGACGATTCGCGAGGTCGAGCTGGCCGACGTCGAAGAGACCGACCGCGCCATCGAGAGGGCCCAGGCGGCGTTCGCGACATGGCGTCGCGTTGCGCCGGGAGAGCGTGCGTCGCTGCTGCGCCACTTCGCGAGCGTGATCGACGCGCACGTCGACGAACTCGCGCAGCTCGAGGTCGAGGGCGCAGGGCACACCTGGAACAACGCCCGATGGGAGGCCGGCAACGTCCGCGACGTCCTCAACTACTACTCCGCGGCGCCGGAGCGGTTGCTGGGCAAGCAGATCCCCGTGCCGGACGGCATCGACATCACGTTTCACGAACCGCTCGGCGTCGTCGGCGTGATCGTGCCGTGGAACTTCCCGATGCCGATCTTCGGGTGGAGCGTGGCCCCGGCGCTGGCCGCGGGCAACACGGTCGTGGTCAAGCCGGCGGAACTGACCCCGCTCACGGCCATGCGGATCGGCGAACTCGCCGTCGAGGCCGGTCTACCCGATGGCGTGCTCACGGTCATACCGGGTCGCGGAGACGTCGTCGGTGAGCGGTTCGTCAGCCACCCGCTGGTGCGCAAGGTGGCGTTCACCGG
>CAYPQR010000402.1:0-3340 GCA_964412865.1 uncultured Intrasporangiaceae bacterium | reverse complement strand
GCCGGATGACCGGCAGGTTGTCGACGATCTTGTCGACGCGCCCGTCGATGGCGGTCGGGAACCCGATCTGCAGCGGCAGCGTCAGCAGCACCTTGCCGAAGACGTGCGCGAGGGGCAGCCAGAGGTATTGCAGGTCGTCGGCGCCCAGGAGTTTGATCGAGTCGACGGCGGCGGCCTCGTAGGTCCACGCGTCGTGCGGGAGTCGCACGCCCTTGGGCCGTCCGGTGGTCCCCGACGTGTAGATCAGCGTGGCGAGGTGGGAGGGCGTCAGTTGCGCGACGCGCTCGTCGATGACATCGGGATGACCGGCGAGGTGGGCGGCACCGGCCTGCTCGAGATCGTCGAGGGTCATGACCCATTCGTCGTCGCCCATGCCCTTGAAGGTGACCACCTTCAGGACGCTCGGGACGTCGTCGCGGATCTCGCGCAGCTTGCTCACCTGGTCGTCGTCCTCGGCGAAGACCACCCGGCTCTGCGAGTCGGAGACGATGTGCCGCACGTCGGAGACCGTCGTCGTCGGATAGATCGTGGTGGTCGCCGCCCCGGCCAGCATCACGCCCAGATCGGCGAGCGCCCATTCGAGGCTGGTCGCGGCGGCGAGCGCGACGCGGTCCTCCAATTCGACTCCGAGCGACACCAATCCGGCGGCGATGTGGCGTGCCCGCACGTCGACCTGTGTCCACGAGACCGACTTCCAGGTGTCACCGCTCGGATACCGGTAGGCCTCGGAGTAGGGCGTGCGGCGCACCCTGTCGATGAACAGGTGGGCCACCGACTGTGCGCGGCCCTCGATCACGCTGAAGTCGGGCTGCTCCTGCGCGACGGACATCACCATGGCTTCTCCCGCTCGTCGACTGGTGGTGAAGATCACATTAGTGGCCGCCGTCGGGCGGTCACCCACTGGCACGTCACCATACGCGCAAGTAACTTGTGCCGGGCGGCCAGGTGAGATCGAACGGTCAGGACACCGGGCGGAGGATCGCGCGGGACTGGTCGACGTCGGCGCCGATGGCCGTGACCAGTTCGTCGACCGACTCGAATCGGGTGTTGCCCCGCAGCCGCTGCACGAACTGCACGTGCACCGGCTGGTCATAGAGTTCCAGGTCGTCGCGATCGAGCACGTGGGCCTCGACGGTGCGCTCGGGCACGTCGTCGAACGTCGGATTGGTGCCGACCGAGATGGCGGCCGGCATCGCCTCGTCGGCGGCGGCCTTGTCGCGCACCAGCCATCCCGCATACACCCCGTCGGCGGGGATCATGCCCTGGATGTCCCCGGACAGGTTGGCGGTGGGGAAGCCGAGTTCCCGGCCGCGCCGGAGCCCGCGCACCACGACCCCGCCGACCTCGTGCGGGCGGCCGAGGATATCCGCCGCCCGGGTGACGTCGCCGTCCGCGAGCGCCTGACGGATCTGTGTCGACGAATAACGTGGCCCGGTGCCGACGTCGGCGAGCACGTGCACCTCGAACCCGTAGGCCGGCCCGAGTTCGCGCAGCGTGTCGACGTTGCCGGAGTTGCGCACTCCGAACCGCATGTCGCGACCGACCACGATGTGTTGCGCGCACAGGCCGCGCACGAATACGTCGCGGACGAACTCCTCGGGTGTCATCGCCGCCAGGGCACGGGTGAACGGCAGCACCAGCAGTGCGTCGATCCCGATCTGGGCGATCCGCCGGACCTTGTCCTGCAGACTGATGATCTGCGCCGGTGCCTTGTCCGGGTAGAGGACGGCGAGCGGGTGGGGGTCGAACGTGATGGCCGCGCTGTGCAGCCCGCGCGAATGCGCCTGATCCACGACGGTCTCGAGCAGTGCGGCATGCCCGCGGTGCACGCCGTCGAAGTTGCCGATGGTGACCACGCTGGGGCCGAAGTCGGACGGCACCTGGGAGACGTCGGTGAGGCGAAGCACGGCCGCAACTTTATCCCCCATGCGTCGCAGCCCTAGTCGGCCGGTGGGAAGACGACGCGCGATCGCGCCTGGTGACCGTCGTCGTCGAGGATCGCCACGAGTTCGCCCTCCCCGGTGATCGCCGCGATCGGATCGCGCTGTGGCGCCGCCGATGTGAGTGGCTTGCCATGCCGCAGATCCCGCGCTCCGGCCGCGTCGATGTCCCGCACCGGCAGCGTGCGGCGGGCGGCATCGGCCATCGGAAGCACGGGCAGGGCTCGCGGGTCGTCGTCGGCGAAGTCTTCCAGTGGATGTGCCAGATCGAGTCCGAAACTGCCGACCCTGGTGCGCCGCAACGCGATCAGATGGCCGCCCACTCCGAGCGCCGAGCCGAGATCGCGCGCGAGAGCCCGCACATAGGTGCCGGAGGACACCTCGACCCGCACGTCGAGATCGACGACCTCGTCGTGGTCGCGGCGCGCCACGACCTCGAAGCGGCCGACATGCACGGGGCGGGGCGCGAGGTGCACGTCCTCTCCCCCGCGCACCCGCGCGTAGGACCGCTTGCCGCCGACCTTGATGGCGCTCACGCTGCTCGGCACCTGCTCGATGTCGCCGGTCAGCCGCGCGATCTGCGCGGCGATGTCGGTGTCGCGCAGGGCGCCCGCGTCGCATACGGCCGTGACCTCACCCTCCGCATCGTCGGTCAGGGTCGACTGGCCGAGGCGCACGGTGGCCGCGTAGGCCTTGTCGCACCCGACGAGATAGGTGAGCAGTTTGGTCGCCCGGCCGATGCCGAGGAGCAGCACGCCGGTCGCCATCGGGTCGAGGGTGCCGGCGTGGCCGACCCGCCGAGTGTGCGCGAGGCGTCGGGTGCGGGCGACGACGTCGTGGCTGGTCCAGCCCGCCGGCTTGTCGACGACCAGCACGCCGTCGACGGCCCGGTCAGCGCTTCTTGTAGGGATCCTCATCACCCGCGTAGGTCGCCTCGCCCGCCGACCTGGCGAGCTCCTCGTCGCGGCGGCGGGCCGCCTTCAGCGCGTCCTCGATCTGGGCGGCGCCCTCGGGCACCGCGTCCAGCAGGAACTCCAGCGACGGGGTCAGCCGTATGCCGAGCCCCTTGCCGACGTGCGAGCGGATGCGCCCGCGCCAGTCCTCCAGGGCAGCGGCCGTGTCCTCGCGCTCCTTGTCGGTGCCGTAGACGGTGTAGAAGACGGATGCGTGCTGCAGGTCGCCGGTGACGCGCACCTCGGTCACGGTGACGAAGCCCAGCCGCTCGTCCTTCATCCGATGCTCGAGGAACTGCGCGACGAGAGCCTTGATGCGCTCCGCGATCCTGCGTGCGCGTGCCGGGTCGGCCATGGCTGCACATCCTTCCTGCCGGTGAGACGGCCACCGGGGTCACCCGGCCGCCCTTGTGTCGCCCCTCCTGGGCCGCATTCCAGCCTATGCGA
>CAYPQR010000401.1:0-3348 GCA_964412865.1 uncultured Intrasporangiaceae bacterium | reverse complement strand
GTCGACCGTCATCGCAAGGTGCCGGGGCCCTCGGGGTCCCGGCACCTTGTCGTTTCTACGCCCGCAAGGAGGACCGGCTCGTGTTGAGGCATGAACGGCTGAGCGCCGTCCTCGAGCTCGTCGCCCGGTATGGCGCGGTGTCCGTCGACGAGATCGCGCGCGAGTTCGAGGTCTCCCCGGCGACGGTGCGGCGCGACCTCGCCGACCTGGCCGATCAGCAGTTCATCACACGCACCCGCGGCGGGGCCGTCGCCCACGCCGTCACCTACGACCTGCCGCTGCGATACAAGAGCGATCGCCGCACCGATCAGAAGCGCCGCATCGCCGAGGGCGCCGCCGATCTGGTGTCGCCGGGTGAGGTGGTGGGGCTCAACGGGGGCACCACGATGACGGAGGTCGCCCGGTGTCTCGCGACCCGCGCCGACCCGGGGGACGGTCGGGCGCCGTTGACCTCACTCACGGTCGTCACCAATGCGTTGAACATCGCCAATGAACTCGCGGTGCGACCCAGCCTGAAGGTCGTGGTCATCGGGGGAGTCCTGCGCCCCCAATCCTTCGAGCTGGTAGGGCCATTCGCCGAGACGGTCTTGGCAGGGCTGACGACCGACATCATGATGCTGGGGGTCGATGCCCTCAGCGTGAGGGGTGGTGCAGCGGCGGCCAACGAGTCCGAGGCGCAGATCAATCGGGCGATGGTGCAGCGTGCGCGTCGTGTGGTCGCCGTCGCCGACAGCTCGAAGCTCGAGAGCCGGGCGTTCTGCACCATCTGCGAGGCTCGCCAGATCGGCGAACTCGTGACCGACGACGGAGCCTCGCCGCAGGTCCTGCAGTCATATCGAGATGCCGGGATGACGGTGCACCTCGTCTGACGACTGATCAAAACTGCGCATAAATTGAGCGGATCGCTCAGCTCTGCGCAGTGGGCTGTCGCTCTAGCGTGGTCGTCGTCCTTCATCCCGATGCATGTAGGGAGAACCCATGCGTACGCACCGATCGATCGCCGTCGCAGCCGCCGCGGGCCTGGCACTCGTGGGGGTCAGCGCCGCCTCGGGCGTGGCCCACGCCGGCGGAAGCCATCATCAGGCCGACCACCGTCACGGTGGCGGTTCTCATAGGGGCCACGGCCATTCGCCGGCATACAACGGCCTGGCGCCGACGCCGCCGATGGGCTGGAACGACTGGTCGTACTACCAATGCAACATCAGTGAAGCACTCATCCTGAAGCAGGCGCGCGCGCTCGTCCGGACCGGTCTGGCGCACAAGGGATATGACACCGTCACGATCGACGACTGCTGGATGGCCAGGAAGCGCGCCGCCGACGGGAGCCTCAAGGCGGACCCCGAGCTGTTCCCCCACGGCATGGCCTACATCGGACGCGAGCTTCACCGAATGGGACTGAAATTCGGGATCTATGAGGATGCCGGCACCGCCACCTGTGGAGGCTATCCGGGCAGCTGGGGTCACTTCACGCAGGACGCCGAGACGTTCGCCTCGTGGGGCGTCGACTACCTCAAGCTCGATGGGTGCAATGTGCCGGACGTGGACGGTCAGACCATGGAGCAGACCTACAAGAAGGCCTATACGGCGATGAGCAAGGCGCTCGTCGCGACCGGGCGCGACATCGTGTTCTCCGATTCGGCGCCAGCCTACTTCCAAGGACGATCCAACTGGCACAGCGTGATCGGGTGGACCAGCAAGGAGTCCAACCTGTGGCGCGAAGGCGCGGACACCGCCCTCGGGCAGGCGTCGGGTGACGCCAAGTGGAGTGCCATAGCCTACAACTATGGCTACAACGTCGGTCTCGGAAAGTACGCCGGGCCAGGACATTTCAATGACCCGGACTTCCTGCTGACCGGCGACTCCGGCCTCAGCACCACCGAGATGCAGAGCCAGATGTCGCTCTGGGCGGTCATGGCGGCACCGCTGATCAGCAGCACGGACCTGACCAGGCTGGGGCCCGACGCGCTGCGCATCCTGGGCAATCGGCGCATCATCGCAGTGGATCAGGATCGCCTGGGAGTCCAGGGCCATCTGGTGCGCCAGGGGAAGAACTACGACGTCCTCGCCAAGCCGCTGGCCGGCGGGGACGTGGCGGTGGTGCTCTTCAACAAGTCGAGGGCCACACGTACGATCAGCACGACCGCCGCTGCGGTCGGTGCCCGGCACGCGCACGACTACCGGCTGACCGACCTGGTGACCGGCAAACGCACGGAGAGCGGCGGCACGATCGCCGCATCGGTGCCGGCCCACGGCACGGTCATGTATCGCGTGCACCGCTCCCACGCTCACGCCGCACCGGCGGTCAGCGTGAGCTTCAAGAACCCGGAATTCGTTTCGGGGCAGGCCGAGCCGCTCCAGGTGACGGTCACCAACGACGGCACACGCCCCGTGGAGTCGGCGCGTGTGGGCCTGCAGGTCCCGGACGGCTGGAGCATCGAGCGGGACAGCGCGCGGATCCACCACCTCCGCCCGGGGCAGTCGTCGACCTTGACCTTCCGGGTCACCGGTGAGACGCCGCCACCCGGCCCGCACACCGACACGGTCACGGCGCGGGTGAGCTACCGCGGGGCACGCCACACATGGTCGACCCTCACGGCCGAGGACGACATCTTCACCAACTCGGCGTACCCGAACCTCGCCGCGGCATACAACGATGTCGGTGTCACGTCACTGGACAACGTCGCCCAGGGTGACTTCGACGGCGCCGGCAACAGCTTCTCCGCGGAGCAGCTGACGGCGGCAGGCGTGACGCCGGGCTCGACCGTCGAGGCGGGCGGCACCACATTCACCTGGCCCGACGCGCAGCCCGGCACTCCGGACAATGTGCAGGGCAGCGGCGCCGTCATCACGACTCACGGTCAAGGCAGCACACTCGGATTTCTCGGTTCCGAGGCAGGCGACACGCAGGACACGGTGACGGTGACGTACGCCGACGGGTCCACGAGCAAGGGCAAGCTGGGTTTCCCGAACTGGAGTTTCTCCGACCCGACGGAGTTCGGATCGGAGGTCGCCATCTCGGTGAAGGGCCGCAACACGCAGCAGGGCTACGCGGATTCCGCATACGACTACCGTGTGTTCTACAACTCGATCCCCCTCGACCCCGGCAAGCAGGTCGCGTCGGTGACGCTGCCGTCGAACGCCTCCATCCACATTTTCGCCATGAAGATCCAGAAGTAGGCTTGCGGGTGTGACCCGCGGGAGCCCGAGCGTCCGGCGGGCCCGCCCGTGACCGAACGCGATGCGGTGGGGTGTGCCGATGTCGGCGCACCCCGCCGCGGCGTTGACGACCGTGCCCAGGAGCCCGATGCACCGCCCTGCCCTTTCCAGCCCGAAGGCCGCCGCCGCGGT
>CAYPQR010000400.1:0-3353 GCA_964412865.1 uncultured Intrasporangiaceae bacterium | reverse complement strand
TCTCAGCGGAGCAGCGCGCGCACCCGCGCCGCCTGCCGGGTCAGATGGTCGCGCTCGGCGAGGTTGGTTGCGGCCCGTGCCGCCCGCGCATACAGGTCGGCGGCGAGTGCGAGGTCGCCCGCCCGCTCGTGCAGGTATGCCGAGGCGGCGGCATGACGCGGAAGCTGCGGATCGAGCCGGGCCAACTCCGCGAGGCCCGCGCGCGGACCGTCGGCCTCACCGACCGCGACGGCCCGGCCCAGGCGCGCGACCGGATTGATCCCTGACCCCGCGCGGCCGGCGCTGCCCGTCGCGACCGGGCCCGCCTCGGTGAGGCGCAGCAGCTCGTCATACCACTGCACGATCTGCACCCAGTCGGTCTCGTCGAACGACCGGGCATCGGCATGGAGCGCCGCGATCGCCGCCTGCGCCTGGTATTCGCCGAGCCGGTCGCGGGCCAGCGCGCCCTGCAGGATCGCCACCCCCTCGGCGATCAGGCCCGAATCCCACAGCCCGCGATCCTGGTCAGCCAGCGACACGAGCCTGCCCTGCGGGTCGGTGCGCGACGGGCGGCGCGCCGAATGCAGCAGCATCAGCGCGAGCAACCCGTCGACCTCCACGTCGTCGGTCAGCGCGGCGAGCTGACGGGTCAGCCGCACCGCCTCGGCCGCCAGGTCGACGGCCCCGGCATACCCCTCGTTGAAGACGAGATAGAGCACCCGCAGCACGGTCGCCAGGTCGCCCGGCCGGTCCAGCGGCACGCCGGCGAGCCGCCGCTTCGCGCGCGTGATGCGCTGCGCCATGGTGGCCTCCGGCACGAGGTATGCCGCGGCGATCTGGCGAGTCGTCAGCCCGCCGACGGCGCGCAGCGTCAGGGCCGCCGCGGCGTCGGCGCCGAGCGAGGGGTGTGCGCACAGGAAGTAGAGCCGCAGTGTGTCGTCGGCGCCGGGCACGTCGCCGGCCGGCGGCTCGGCCATGGCGACCTGTTCGCGTGCCCGGCGCGCCGAGTCCGACCGCGCACCGTCGACGAACGCCCTCCAGGCGACGGTCACCAGCCATGCCTTCGGGTCGCGGGGCGGGTCGTCGGCCCAGGCCCGGAGCGCTCGGGCGAGAGCTTCCTGCACAGCGTCCTCGGCCGCCGCGAAGTCGGCGCCGCGACGGACGAGGACGCCGATGACCTCGGGTATCAGCGCCCGAAGCAGCGATTCGTTCACTCGGGCGCGGGCGCCGGGGCCGACATGAACGGCCGCACCTCGATCCACTCCCGGATTGGCTTGCCGCCCGGCCCGGGCGCCGCGGACAGCTCACCGGCCAGCTCGACCGCGCGATCCCACGAGTCGACATCGATGACCATCCATCCGGCGATGAGGTCCTTGGTCTCCGCGAACGGGCCGTCGGTCACCGGCGGCCGGCCGGGCCCGTCATACCGCACGAACGCTCCCGCCTCCGCGAGCGCCTGCGCGTCGACGAATTCGCCCGTGTGCTCGAGCCGCTTCGCGAAGTCGGACATGAATGCCAGGTGCGCGTCGATCTCGCCGGGCGTCCAGCGGTCCATGGGCGGGCAGTCGATGGTCGGCCGCTCGCCGCAGCGATAGTGCTTCAGCAGCAGGTGTTTCATGATCGTTCCTTCCGGGTGTGCAGCCCATCGTGGCCGCTTGCACCCGGGAGACGGAACCGTCACGCCGATTTCGACATCGCTGCGCGAGGTCTCACCGGCCGAGTTCGCGCGCCGCCGTCGCCGAGGAGTCTCGCAGGAAGTCGGCGCACCGACGCTGCTCGTCGGTCTCGCCGATGATGCCGGCCGCCTTCGACAGCGCCGCGAGCGCACGCAGAAAGCCGCGATTGGGTCGGTGCTCCCACGGCACCGGCCCCTGGCCACGCCAGCCCGCGCGCCGCAGCGCGTCGAGGCCGCGGTGATAGCCAGTGCGAGCGAACGCATAGCCCTCGACCACGTCCCCGTCGTCGAGCGCATCCTCCGCCAGTGTCGCCCACACCAGTGACGACGCCGGGTATGCGCGCGCCAGCTCCCACGCGTCGACGCCCTCGTCCAGCCGCTCGGCGGCCGGGTCGACCGGCAACTCCGTCGCCGGGATGCCCAGCAGGTTGTCCCCCGTCATGTGTGCTCCCTCCGGCGTGGGCGACGGTCCGGCCGCCCACGCCGCATCGTCCTACTGGTGGGTGCCGGCCGAGCCGAGGTGCTCGCACGCCTCGACGACGCGCGCGGCCATGCCCTCTTCCGCGGCCTTGCCCCAGGCGCGCGGGTCGTACTTCTTCTTGTTGCCGACCTCGCCGTCGATCTTCAGCACGCCGTCGTAGTTGGCGAGCATCCAGCCGGCGATCGGGCGGGTGAACGCATACTGCGTGTCCGTGTCGACGTTCATCTTGACGACGCCGTAGGACACGGCCTCCTTGATCTCCTCGGCGCTCGATCCCGAGCCGCCGTGGAAGACCAGGTCGAACGGGCGCGCGTCGTCGGCGAGGCCGAGCTCCCCCGCGGCTGCCTGCTGCGCGGTCTTCAGGATCTCGGGGCGCAGCTTGACGTTGCCCGGCTTGTAGACGCCGTGCACGTTGCCGAACGTCAGCGCGGTCAGATAGCGCCCGTCGCTGCCGTCACCGAGCGCCTTGACCGTCTCGATCGCGTCCTGCGGGCTGGAATACAGCTTGTCGTCGATCTTGCCCTCGACGCCGTCCTCCTCGCCGCCGACCACGCCGACCTCGATCTCGAGGATGATGTGCGCCTTGGCGGCCTTCGCGAGCAGTTCGGTTGCCAGCTCCAGATTTTCGTGCAGAGGCACGGCCGATCCGTCCCACATGTGCGACTGGAAGTAGGGCAGCCCGCCCTCGTCGACACGCTTCTGCGACTCGGCGATCAGCGGGCGCACGAAGCCGTCGAGCTTGTCCTTGGGGCAGTGGTCGGTGTGCAGCGCGATGTTGACGTCATACTTCTTGGCGACCTCGTGCGCGAACGCCGCCATGGCCAGCGAGCCGGTCACCATGTGCTTCACGGTCGGGCCGGAGAAGTATTCCGCGCCGCCGGTGGAGACCTGGATGATGCCGTCACTGCCGGCGTCGGCGAAGCCTCGGATCGCCGCGTTGAGCGTCTGGCTGCTCGAGACGTTGATCGCCGGATATGCGAAGCCGGACGACTTCGCCCGGTCGAGCATCTCGGCATAAACCTCAGGGGTCGCGATGGGCATTGGGGACGGTCCTCCTACGACGGCTTCCTGGTCGATCACCCCGACGAGCTCCGCGACGGACACGCGCGACGTCACGGGGCGACTTATGGGCAGTCTGCCATGTGTCGCGGGTGGCGCGACCGGGTATCTCGCGATGTGCCTACCCGCGGCGGCGGGCCCATCCCACGAGCGGGCAGA
>CAYPQR010000399.1:0-3360 GCA_964412865.1 uncultured Intrasporangiaceae bacterium | reverse complement strand
GCCGACCGGCGGGGAGCGGGCGACGCCCCGCACACACAGAAAGGGGAGCCCGCATGGTTCTCAACAGTTCCAACGTGCGCGTTGGCATCACCGGGGCGCTGTACCGCGGCGACGAGTCTGCGGTCGCGCCCACTGACGCGGATACCGCCCTGGGGACAGGGTGGGTCGATCTCGGTTACTTCGGCGAGGATGGCGTGACCGAGGCTCGCGACCGATCCACCGAGACGATCCGCGCCTGGCAGAACGGCGACACTCTGCGCGAGGTCGTCACTGAGGCTGGGCTCACTTACCAGGGGGTGCTGGTGGAGACGAAGAAGGAGACGGTCGAGCTGTACTACGGCACGACCGTCGCCGCTGACGGCTCGGTGATCATCGTCCCGTCGAGCACCGGCGGGCGCGCCCCGTTCGTGCTGGACGTCGTGGACGGCGACCACTACATCCGCACCTACATTCCGGCCGGAGAGATCACCGAGGTGGGCGAGCAGGTGTACCGCAACGGCGAGCCGGTCGGCTACGAGGTCACCATCCGCGCCTACCCGGATGACTCCCTGACCGACTCGGGCGGCAACGTCGGCTCGGCGCAGAAGTGGTACAGCGGCCTGGCGACTCCGTAATAGACCGCCCCCGCCGCTGCTCTGCGCGGACGGCGGCGGGGGTGCTTCATCCAATCCGCGCACCCTATCCGCGCAACCAGAAAGGGGCACCCGCGCATGCCTGCACCGAAGAAGCCTCAGGACCACAAGCCTGCCGCCCACACGTTCCGCGTCGGGCGCAAGACGTACACGCTGCCCTCCCCGGTGGAGGCGGTAAAGAACATGTCCGGCCGGGACATGCGCGAGGTTCTGATGGGCGGCCAGCAGGGTGAGCTGACCGTGGGCTTCCGACTACTCGAAGCGTCCGACCCTGGCGAGGATCTGCTGAACGCCCTGTACGACCTGCCTGCCCCCGAGTGCCTGGCGATCCTGGGCGAGTGGATGCGCTCGGCGCGCGATGAGGACGGGACGACGCTCCCCCAATCCTGACGCTCCTCGATGCCGCCACCAGGCATCGGGGAGCCATCGAGTACGACTGGCTGGTCCGGTTCGGGGTCCACTTCGACCCGCCCCACACGATGGACTGGGCGACCGCCACCCGGCTGTTCTTCGAGCTGGTGAAAGACCCCTCGTCCCATGCTGCCGCCGCAATGGCCGGATGGGATCGGCCGGTCAGCAACGAGTGGATCGCGCTCACTGACCTGATCGACGTTCACCGGGCACTCAACCACGACAAGCGGCGAGGCCAGTTCAAGCCGTCGCCGCGCCCCTGGCCTGATCCAAACACGGTCCGCCTCGGCGTGAAGCAGACGCACTCCCAAGAGGACATCCGCGCTGCGCTCGCCGCCCGCGCGCCCGTACGCACCGAGTAAGAGGGGGTAGCCGTGGCCGAAGTCGCAACCGCTGTCGTCAGCCTGATGCCGTCCTTCCGTGGCGGCGCCAGGGCGATCTCCTCGGAGCTCGGCGGACCTCTGGACCGGGCGGGCCGTGATGGTGGCCGCCGGTTCGGCGGTGGTATGCGGGCGGGCATCGCGGGAATCGCTACCCGCGTGTTCGCGCCGCTCGCCGCCGCCGCTGGCGGTGTGGCCCTGGCCGGATTCTTCAAGAGCGCGATCGACGCGGCGGGCGACCTTGAGCAGTCCGTGGGCGCGGTCGATTCCGTGTTCCGCGACCAGGCGGGCGTCATCCATGACTACGCTGCCGAGGCTGCGTCGGCGGTCGGGCTGTCCGCGAACGCCTACAGCCAGTCGGCATCGGTGGTGGGTGCCATGCTCACCAACTACGGGGTCGCCGCCGACGAGGTGGCGTCGTCCACGAACAGCCTGATCGGGTACGCCTCCGACCTGTCCGCCATGTTCGGCGGCACCACGCAGGAGGCTGTGGATGCCCTGGCGGCGGCGCTGCGCGGTGAGGCGGACCCGGCGGAACGGTTCGGCCTGTCGCTGAACAAGACGGCGGTCAGTGCGCACATGGCCGCCACGGGTATTGACAACCAGGCCGAGGCGACGCTCGATCTGATCAAGCAGCAGATGGAAGCCTCGGGCGCGATGGGCCAGTTTGCCCGCGAGGGCGACACGCTCCAGGGCGCCCAGCAACGACTCGCGGCCGGATGGGCGGACATCAAGGCGAGCATCGGCAACCTGTTCCTGCCAGCCGCTGCCGCTGCGACCGGCTTCTTGGCGGACATGCTCCCGCACATCCAGGGCGTCGTGGACAAGTTGCAGGAGTTCCGCGACGCCATCGCCGGCAGCGACTTCATGACGGCGATCTCGAAGGCGTTCGACTCTGGCGACGGACTCTTTGACGGGCTGCTGTCGGCGGCTCAGGTAGGGTTCCAGCGGCTGCTGGACTGGCTGACCACGGGCGGCCTCACGTCGATCCTGAACGGGATCTTGTCTGGCCGGCAGGCGCTGTTCGATGCGGCGCTGCAGCTGTTCCCGCAGATCCTCAACGCCGCGATGGAGATCATCCCGCAGATCGTGACGTGGCTGGCGGGGACGGCGATCCCGCAGCTGATCAACGTGGTGGTGACCACCATCCCGATGCTCGCCCAGCTGCTGGCAACAGTAGTACCTCAGCTGATCACCACACTGCTGTCGCTGCTGCCGACCTTGCTGCAGGCGGGGGTGCAGCTGTTCATGTCGCTGCTGCAGGCGCTGGTTCAGGTTCTGCCCCAGCTGGTAACGACTCTCGTAACGTTCCTGCCGCAGCTACTGACGACGGTCCTCGGGATGCTGCCACAGCTCCTGCAGACGGGCATCGAGCTCTTCATGTCGCTGTTGACGGCGGTCCTTGAGGTTCTGCCCCAGCTGATCGAACTGTTGCTCGGGACGCTTCTCCCGCAGCTGCTGACGACGGTCCTGGGCATGCTGCCGGACCTGCTCGAAACCGGTATCGAGCTCTTCATGTCGCTGCTCGACGCGGTGATGGAGATCTTGCCGCAGCTGATCGAACTTCTGATCGGCACCGTGCTGCCGCAGCTTGTGACCACGCTGATCGGGATGATCCCGCAGTTGCTGGAAACGGCGATTAAGATCTTCACCGCGCTGCTGGATGGGCTCATTGAGGTGTTGCCGAAGATCGTCTCGTGGATCAGTGGCACACTCATCCCGACACTGATCACTGCCATTCTCGGCGCGGTGAGCCAGATGCTCTCGGCCGGCAAGGATGTCCTCGGCGGGTTCTGGGACGGGGTGAAGGACAAGTTCGTCGCAGTCGATGGGTGGTTCCGCGAACTACCCTCGCGCATCCTGTCCGCGATCGGAAGCCTGGCATCGACACTGCTGGATGCTGGCCGGTCGGTGATCCAGGGCTTCCTGGACGGGAT
>CAYPQR010000398.1:2294-3361 GCA_964412865.1 uncultured Intrasporangiaceae bacterium | reverse complement strand
CGGGTCAGGCGAAGGTGCGGCCGGTCAGGGCCTCGTAGGCCTCGACATACTTCGCGCGGGTCTGCTCGACAACGTCGTCGGGAAGGGCGGGCGGCTCCTCGCCGGAGGCACGATCCCAGCCGCTGGCCGGGGAGGTGAGCCAGTCGCGCACATACTGCTTGTCGTAGGACTGCTGGGCGCGGCCCGGCTCCCAGTCGGCGGCCGGCCAGAAGCGGGACGAGTCGGGCGTCAGCAACTCGTCAGCGAGCACCAGCTCACCGGAGTCGCGCACCCCGAACTCGACCTTCGTGTCGGCGATCAGGATGCCGCGGGCCGACGCGATCTGGTTGCCCTTCGCCAGGATCGCCACCGTCAGGTCACGAAGCCGCGCGGCCCGCTCCTCCCCCACCATGGCCACGACATCGGCATACGGCATCGGCTGGTCGTGCTGACCGAACGGCGCCTTCGTGCTCGGCGTGAAGATCGGCTGCTCGAGGCGCGAGCCGTCGACCAGTCCCTCCGGCAGCGCGACACCGCTCACCGTGCCCGATTCCCGGTATTCGGCAAGCCCGCCACCGGTGAGGTAGGCGCGGGCGACACACTCGACCTGCACCATGTCGAGGCGCTCCACGATGACCGCTCGACCGGCCACGGCATCGGGCACATCGGTCGAGACGACGTGGTTGGGCACGAGGTCGGCCATCTGCTCGAACCACCACAGCGACAGCTGGGTCAGCACCTTCCCCTTGTCCGGGATGGGGGTGTCGAGGATGAAGTCGTAGGCGGAGATGCGGTCGGAGGCGACCAGCATGACCTGGTCGGTGCGCTGCGCGCCGTCGCTGTCGCTGTCGAGGGGTGCGTAGAGGTCGCGCACCTTGCCTGAGTAGATGTGGGAGAAGCCCGGCAGGTCCAAGGTCATGCGCCCATCTTTGCAGGCCCTCTGCCCGGACAAGTCGGGAGGATTCACCGACGGGCTCCCCAGATTTTCCGCGGAGTTGCGTGACGGTGGCTCGTTGAATCCTCCCGGCTTGTCCGCGATTGTGGATAACCCCCGGATGCCGGTCGCCCGATTGGGCACGCTGGGCGGA
>CAYPQR010000398.1:0-2194 GCA_964412865.1 uncultured Intrasporangiaceae bacterium | reverse complement strand
CTCTCTCGCGGAACACCGACAGGCCGCCTTCACCCTCCACGGGGTGGCCAGTCACCAGAGCGCCGTCGCGCACTACGGATGGTCGGCGAAGCGGCAACCGAAACAGCCGACAGTGACCGTAGGGCCCCACCGGCATGTGAGTGCGAGCCGACGGCGGGGCGTCACACTGTCGTGGCGTGCGCTGGATCCTGAGGATGTCGTCGACGGGGTCACCAGCCCGCTTCGCACGCTGGTCGACTGCGCTCTCAGCCTGCCGTTCGACGAGGCGCTGGCCATCACCGACTCCGCGCTGCGCTGCGGCGACGTGCGCCCCGAGGAGCTTCGACACCTGCGCATCACGGGGCGAGGCTCCGTCTCGGCCCGTCGAGTCATGCGGCACGCCGACGGCCGCGCCGCCAATCCGCTGGAGTCGGTGCTGCGCGCCATTGCGCTGGACGTCGACGGCCTACAGGTCGAGCCGCAGGCGGAGTTCGCCGGCAACGACTGGTATGCCCGTGTCGACCTGGCCGACCGTCGGCTCGGCCTGGTGCTCGAGGCCGAGGGATACGAGACGCACGGGACGCGGAGAGGATTCGACCGGGACTGCGAGCGCTACGTCAATCTGGTGTGTGCCGGGCTGGTCGTGCTCCGTTTCACCTGGACGCAGGTGATGTATCGCCCTGACTGGGTCCGCGAGCGGATCCGCACCGCCATTGGCCGGACGAGTCGGGAGGATTCACCGGCGGGCTGCGATGCAGAACCCCTGCGATTGCGGGCTTCGTGATCCTCGCCGGACATCGACTCCTCCCGATGTGTCCGCCTTCTACGCGATATCGCCCTGCTGTGCGGCCAGCGCGATGTCGCTGCGGTGGTGGGAGCCGTCGAGGGTGATCCGCTCCACCGCGGCGTATGCGCGGGCGCGCGCCTGCGCCAGGTCGTCGCCGAGCGCGACCACCGACAGCACCCGACCGCCGGAGGAGACCAGCCGGTCGTCGGCGTCGCGCTTCGTGCCGGCGTGCAGCGCGTAGGCCGGCTCCAGCCCGTCGAGCCCGCCGATCGGGTCGCCGGTGCGCGGCGCGGCGGGGTAGCCGTCGCTGGCCACCACGACCGTGACGGCCGCCTCGTCACGCCACTGCAGCGGCGGCATCTCGTCGAGCCGTTCCTGGGCGACCGCCTTCAGCAGCGAGCCGAGCGGTGTGCGCAGTCGCGCGAGCACCACCTGCGTCTCGGGGTCTCCGAACCGCGCGTTGAACTCGACGACCCGCGGCCCCCGCGAGGTGAGCGCCAGGCCGACGTAGAGCACGCCGGAGAACGGTATGCCGCGCCGCGCCATCTCGTCGATCGTCGGCTGCGCGATGCGGCTCACGACGTCGTCGACCAGCCCGTCCGGCGCCCACGGCAACGGCGAGTAGGCACCCATGCCACCGGTGTTGGGCCCGGTGTCACCGTCGCCCACCCTCTTGAAGTCCTGCGCCGGAGCCAGCGGCACGACGGTGTGGCCGTCGGTCAGGCAGAACAGCGAGACTTCCGGGCCGTCGAGGAATTCCTCGACGACGACCGTGCCGCCGGCGTCGAAGCAGGCCTGCGCGTGCGCGAGCGCGGCCTGCGAATCGTCGGTGACGACGACCCCTTTGCCCGCCGCCAGTCCGTCGTCCTTGACGACGTGCGGTGCGCCGAGCGCGTCCATGGCCGCGCGGGCCTCGTCGGCGGTGTGGCACACGTAGCAGCGCGCGGTCGGCACGTCGGCGGCGGCCATGATCTCCTTGGCGAACGCCTTGCTGCCCTCGAGTGCCGCCGCCTCGCGGGATGGCCCGAAGACCGCATACCCCTTGTCACGCAGTACGTCGGCGATGCCGGCCACCAGCGGCGCCTCGGGGCCGATCACGATCAGGTCGGCGTCGATCGAGGCGGCCAGGGAGGCGATCTGTTCGCCGTCGCCGAGTCCGCCGGGCAGCGGCCGGACGTCGGCGACGTCTGCCATGCCGGGGTTGCCGGGGGCGGCGGTGACCGACTCGACGTCGGGGTCCGCCAGGAGGCTGCGGACGAGTGCGTGTTCACGGGCGCCTGAGCCGATGACTAGAGCTCTCACGGCCCCGAGCGTAGTCGGCGGCATCCGACGCGGCGGGACCGCGTGGGGCAGGTGGGCGTCACGAGGGCAGGTAACGGTGGGGCCCTCCCGAAAGTCAGGGGGGAGGTCTTCCGGGAGGGAGGCCCC
>CAYPQR010000397.1:0-3366 GCA_964412865.1 uncultured Intrasporangiaceae bacterium | reverse complement strand
TCGGGGTCGGGCAGGGTGAGGCCGAGCTTCTGCGCCTGCGGCACGGTCATGTCGATGAACTTCTGGCGCAGGTCGTCGTTGGTGAAACGCTTGATGCCCCATGCCATCGACTGCTGCGTATGACCGCCCTTGGCGGCCTCCCCCGTGTCGGGCGGTCCGAACATCATCAGCGACGGCCACCACCACCGGTCGGCCGCGTCCTGCGCCATCGCCTTCTGCCGCTGGGTGCCGCGGGCGAGGGTCCACAGGATCTCGAAACCCTGCCGCTGGTGGAACGACTCCTCCTTGCAGACCCGGATCATCGCGCGCGCATAGGGGCCGTAGGAGCAGCGGCACAGCGGCACCTGGTTCATGATGGCGGCTCCGTCGACCAGCCAGCCGATCGCTCCGCAGTCGGCCCAGGTCAGCGTCGGGTAGTTGAAGATCGATGAATACTTCTGCCGGCCCGAATGCAGCTTGTCCAGCAGCTCGGCACGGTCGACGCCGAGCGTCTCGGCGGCGGAGTAGAGGTAGAGGCCATGGCCGGCCTCGTCCTGCACCTTCGCCATCAGGATCGCCTTGCGGCGCAACGACGGGGCCCGGGTGATCCAGTTGCCCTCGGGTTGCATCCCGATGATCTCGGAGTGGGCGTGCTGCGCGATTTGGCGCACGAGCGTCTTGCGGTAGTCGTCGGGCATGGCGTCGCGCGGCTCGATCCGCTTGTCGGCCGCGATCAGCGCGTCGAAGCCGCCGCCGTCGCCGCGCTGCGTCGCCTGGTCCACCACGTCGTCGAGGGCTCCGCCCTCGGCGGCGTTGAGCGGCTCGTCGGGGTCCACGAAGTCGTTGCCGTACATGAACCCAGTATGCCCGGATATTACAAGTTTGTGCAATTGTGCATCCCAAGTGTCACAAGGAGCCCGGGGCTGCGAGACTGCTGGCATGAGTGATGCCAGCGTCCGCACGGCGCGCGTCGCAGACGCCGAGGCGGTCGGCACGGTGCAGGCCGCCGTATGGCGAGCGGCATACCAGGAACTGCTCGATCCGCGGATCGTGGCGGCGTTCGTGCCCGACCCGTTCACCAGGGCCTGGGAGGAGTCGCTGCGCAATCCGCCCACCACCTTGCATCGGCTGCTCGTGGCGACCGAGCTGGATGCGATCGTCGGATTCGCCGCGATGGCACCGGCCGAGACCGAAGGCACGGCAGAGCTGTTGGCCATGGGCGTACATCCCGAGCACCGCGGCCGCGGCCACGGGTCCCGCCTCCTCAACGCGACGGTCGACACCCTGCGAGCCGGCGATTTCGAACACCTCCAACTCTGGCTGCTCACGAGCGACGAGTCGACCCGCAGGTTCCTGGAGAAGGCCGGCCTTGCGGCGGACGGCTCCTGGCACGACCGCGTGATCGACCCCGACGGCACCACCGCGCGAGAGATCCGGCTCGCGGCGTCGATCGCGCCCGCCGACGAGGCCGACGCCGACTGAACGCTCAGGCGCCGTGCAGGCGCGGCATCCGCGCGAACGCCGCGAGAATGTGATCCTCCACCAGGTCGGCCGCGCGCTGCGGCTCATGCGCCTCGATGGCCGCGATGATCGCGTGATGCTCGGACCGCAGCATGCCCCGCACCGACGGCCAGTCGTCGACGGCGCCCAGGCCCGCGAGGATCGGGTGGCGCATGGACTCGCGGATCGCCACGGTGAGATCGGTGGCGAGCCGGTTGCCGGCAGCCTGCGCGATGGCGACATGGAATGCCGTGTCGAGACTGTTGAACGCCTCGATACTCAAGGTGTCCTCGTCCATCCCCTGCACCAGTTCGCGCATCTGTGCCAGTTCCGACTCACTCGCCCGGCGCGAGGCGAGGTCCGTCGAGAGCCGCTCGAGGACGACGCGCACCTGCGTCACGTCGGCAGGAGGGAAGTTGGCGAGCGCCACGTGCATACGCAGCAACTGGGTCAGCGCGTCGTGCGGCACCCCGGTGATGGTGGTGCCGCCCGCCCGGCCCGCACCGACCGATGAGCGCACCACGCCGGCGGCCTGCAGGGTGCGCACCGCCTCACGCACGGCGGGCCGGCTGACACCGACGCGCACGGCCAGATCCCGCTCGGCGGGCAGCGAGGAGCCGACGACCAGGTCGCCCCGGAGTATCCGCTCCTCGACCCATTCGACGACCTGCTCCCAGGCCTTCTTCGGCGCAACGTCGGTGGACACGTCTCGACCCTATCGGGATGAATTCGGCACTTCGGAACCACCTGACGCGCCCTGCGCACTGCTATGTTATGGGTCACATTCTTGGTAAGACCATTCCTGAACAGCCCGCTCTCCCGCGAGGTCCGACGCTCGTCACGCACTGAGGAGACGACCCATGTTCCACCAGACCCTCGACCCACTGGGCTCGGTCGCCGCCGACACGCTCGTCGCCCTGATCCCGGTCGCCGTCCTGCTGTTCCTGCTCGCCGTCCTGCGGATGTCCGCCTGGATCGCCGTCATCATCGGCTCGGCGGTGACGATCATCCTGGGCATCGCCGTCTGGGGCGCCCCGGTCGGCGACACCTTCGCGTCCTACGGCCTCGGAGCGGCGACCGGCGTGTGGTCGGTCAACTGGATCGTGTTCTGGGGCGTCATCATCTACAACACGCTCGTCGCCACCGGGGCCTTCGCCGATTTCAAGGGCTGGCTGGTGCGTCAGGCCACGGCCGACATCCGAGTGCAGACACTGCTGATGGCATGGTCCTTCGGTGCCCTGATGGAGGGGCTGGTCGGCTTCGGGTATCCCTGGGCGGTCGTCGCACCGATCCTGATCTCCCTGGGCGTCGCCGACCTGGCCGCCATCCGCGTGGCGGCCCTGGCCAACAACGCACCGGTCTCCTTCGGTGCCCTCGGTGCGCCGATCATCGGGCTCGCCGCCGTCACCGGCCTGCCGCTGATGGAACTCTCGCAGTCGATCGGCCGCATCGTGGCGATCCTCGCCCTGGCCCCGCCGTGGCTGCTGATCTATCTGGTGGCGGGCAAGCGCGGGTTCAAGACCGGCTGGCCCCTGGCGATCGTCGGGTCGTTCGGCTACATCGCCGGGCAGTTCCCGGTGGCCGAGTGGGTCGGCCCATACCTGCCCGACATCACCGGCGCCATCGTGTCGTTCGCCGCGATCTTCCTGCTGCTGAGGTTCTGGCACCCCAAGGAGATTCTCGGCTTCGGCGGCCGCGTGCTCAGCGAGGACGAGATCAGGGAGCACGAATCGGGCACGATGGCCGGCGATGCCGACCCGCACGCCCTGCCCGGGCCGGCCACGACCGCGCGTGTCATCCGCTCGCTCATCCCGTTCGGCATCCTCGTGGTTGTCGTCATCGCCTGGACGGGACCCTGGTCACCCCTGCCCAAGTATGTGCCGTTCG
>CAYPQR010000396.1:0-3368 GCA_964412865.1 uncultured Intrasporangiaceae bacterium | reverse complement strand
CCCAGCGCGACGCCACGACCTCGACCACCGTCGGGTTCTCGCACACGTGCACCCGCCGGCCGGGGTCCAAAGACGCGATCCCACCGGAGCGGACCTGATCGAGGGTCAACAGCATCGGCGCACGCGCCGTCGCCATCGCGTCGAGGGCGCTCGCCGTGGCGGAGCCGAGCGTGCCCTCGGCGGGTGGGCACGGCATACCCGGCACACCGAGCGTGAGCACGGTCGATGACACGTTGGACAACACGACGCCCGCGGTCGCCCAGGCGTCGCGCGCCGACACGACGTCGCCGGTCTCCTGCCCGGTCGCGAAGGCCTCCCGCACCGCGGCCGCGGCGAGGCGCCCCAGCGGCCGGGAGTCGTCCAGGCCGTGCGCGTCACCGGTGACCTGCCGGGCGAACACCGCGAGCGGCACCCCCGCGGCGGGCAGCGCGTCGAGCACCTTCGCCAGCGATGCGGCCAGCCGCTCGGCCACGGCGGGCCCCGGTTCCGCGCTCGATCTCGCCGCCTCCGACCGCGCCGCGCGTTTCAGGCCACCGGCGGCGCACCACGACTGCCACCACGCCGGCAGCCCGGGGAAGCGCTCCATCGCCGGGTCGGCCGCACCCGCCGCGTGCTGCCAGGCCGCGGCCTCCGCCGCCCGCTGCGACCGCCGGTCGATGACCGGCCCGGTCAGGGCCACCACCGCATCCGCGAGACCGGCCGGCCACGGGCCGCGCCGGAGGATCTCCTCGACCTGCGCGAGGTCGACGCGCAGGCTCGACCCGGCGCGCGGCGACCGGCCGACGAGGGCCACCGCCGCCCGGCGTTGCGGCGGCGTCGGATCCCGCAGCTGGACGACGCCGGTGAGCCTCGCCCCGTCGGCGTCGAGGATGCGGGAGCGGATGCGCTGCACCAGCCACGCCGTCTCCGGCGTGCCGAGCAGCCGCTCCAGCGCGGCCCGGTCGCCGCCCCCGGCGACACCGTCCCCGCGTCGGCCGGGGCGCATCAGAAGATCGTGTCGTCGCCGGGTGCGTCGGCCCAGTCGGCTCCGGCCCGCGCGGCGGCGTCGATCTCGCCCGTGCGGTGCCGGGCACGGCCGTCCCAGCGCCAGCGGCTGACACCGATCGCGTCGACCCCCTCGACCCGGGACAGCTGCGCGATGGACAGCCCGGGCACCTGCGGATAGCAACCCCATTCGCGCTCACTGGTCATCACCACGTCGAGGTCGAACGTGGCCAGCAGGCCGAGCGACTTCGCCCGCGAGTCGTCATCGACGCCGGCGAAGGCCTCGTCGAGCAGGATCAATCGCGGCGCCGAGGGCGAGGCGGAGTTGTAGTGCGCGGACGCCGCGGCGAAAAGCGGTATGGAGACCGCCAGCGCCTTCTCGCCGCCGGATGCCGGCCCGGACGCCGACCGCCACTGGCCGTTCTGCCGGCGTTCGACGACGAAGGAGTGCCACTGCCGGTAGTCCAGCGCCTGCGCGAGGTGCTCCTGCCAGCCGCCGGCCGGGTCGGCCTGGCGCACCTGCTCGATCTGCGCCTGCAGGAAGTCGCCGATCGCCGTGCGGTCCTTGGCCGTCCAGGTGGCGTCGGAGCGCAGCAGCAGGTCTCGGGTGGCGGCGAGGCCGGCGGGGCCGTCGGGCCGGGCACGCCATACGACGCGCAGCTGCATGCCGGTCGACGTCTTGCGTTGCGCCAGTTCGCGGTTCATGTGGTCGATCTGGCCGTCGGCGGCCAGCAGCAGCTCGTGCAGGTGGCCGGCGACCTCGTTGACGAGGTGGTTTTCCAGGATCTCGCGCTCGCGGGCGCTGAGCAGCCGCTCGCGGTCGGCCACGTCCTGCGCCAGCCGGTCGGCGAGCAGGTCGACCTCGACGTCCTCGTGCAGATAGCGCACCCGTGCGACCAGCACGTCACCGTGCTGCTCGATGTAGGCGGTGTGTCCGTGCCGGCTCATCTGCGAGGTCAGCTCGGTCGATGCGGACGAGACCCGCTGTTGCGACCGCGCCCACGCGTCGTCCGACTCGTCGACGGTGTCGAGCTCCTGCTCGGCGGAGCGCGCCGCGGACAGCGCGGCCCTGACGCTCCACTCCTGCGCCGAATCCGGGTCGGGCACCTGCAGATCGGGCAGGGCGACGCGCAGCAGGCCGGTGCCGGTGAACTCGCGCAGCGACTCGATCCGCGTCTGCCGGATGGCGGCGCTCTCCTCGCGGCGCTGCGTCAGGTCGTCGACGCGCTGCTCCAGCGAGCCGACGCTCGAGGCCGCCTCGAGCCGCTGCTCGTCGATCGACCGCAGCTGCCCGTCCGCCTCGTCGATCGCGGTCTGCACCTGGCTCAGCTTCTCCTGGAGCTGCGCCACCGATGCGCCGACGGTGTCCTGCAGGGCCTTGAAGCGTGCGCTCGAACCGTCGGCCTTGGCCTGCCGCTCCCGCCACTGCGCGACACGGTGGCGGTGTTGCTCCTGCGCGTCGTCGGCCTGCTCCGCTGCCCGGTCGCGCGCCGCCGTGGCGTCGGCGAGGGAGCGGGCCGAGGCTCGCAGCTCCACCAGCGCGACCTCGTATGCCGAGACCGCAGCGGCCACCTCGTCGAGCGCGGCCGCGGTGCTCCCGAGACCCAATTCGCCCGATTCCGTGGCGAGCCGGTCGGCTGCCTCGATCGCGGTGGCGGACGCCTGCTCCCACGCGGTGCGGGCCTCGCCGGCCAGCGCCTCGGCCCGCTCCAGCTCTCGGGCGGCCGCGGTCGCGCTCTCGAGGGCCGCCGCGACGGCGCGCTCCGACCCGCTCGGGTAGGCCGCGTGCTCGGCGCTCACCCGCTCGGCGGCCTCGTCCGCGGCCGTGATGCCCTGGCGCGCGGTCGCGCGCTGCTCTTCCAGCTCCGCCCGTCGCGTGCGCAGCGAGGTCAGCAACTCCTGCCGGTGTGCCTCGCGGGCGCCGGCGCCGACGTATTCGGCGGACGTCTTCGACCAGGAGCCGCGCGCCGGGCCGGCGCCCCAGCGCCCCTCGGTCGTCACCCACAGGTCGGCCTGCGAGCTTTCGCCCAGGCCGACGCGGTCGAGCACCGCGGCCACCGCGTCGGCGGGCACGTCGTCGCCCGGCCCGACCGCCGGCTGCAGCACGCCGGCCAGGGAGGTGGACGCCACCGGGCCGGTCGGGCCGATGACGACGTCGCCGTCCCGGGTGGCGGTGCCGTCGGGGAAGATCCAGGCATCCAGCAGCCCGGCCGACTGCAGTGCCGCCTCCAGTCCGGCCCGCGCGGTGGGATCGACCGAGTCGGCGAAGTCGGTCAGCCGCCACAGCGGCGCGCCGGGCAGGTCGGTGCGCCCCTCGGCGTCTCGCCCTGGTGCCGCCGGTGGCGACGGGTCGCGCCCGGCCTCGAGCGTCGCGATCTGGTCGC
>CAYPQR010000395.1:0-3373 GCA_964412865.1 uncultured Intrasporangiaceae bacterium | reverse complement strand
TCGTAACAAGCCTTGCCAAGCCGGTTGACAGCGCACGCTCAGAGGTCTCGATACGGCTCGCGCTGGGCGCTCGCCTACTCGACCAGCCAGGTCACACCGACGGGTGTGTCGTGAGCTGGTGCACGCACATCGTGGATGTGCGGCGATAGCCCAGGCCCTCATACAGCCCCAGCGCGCCGGTCGGATTGGCCGTATCGACGTTGAGCGCGGCCGCCTGCATCCCCGCCGCCCGGAAGCGGCGCATCGACTCGATCAGCAGGGCGCGCGCGACTCCGCGGCCACGGTGAGACCGCAGCACGCCGAGGTCGTTGGTGTAGCCCTCCTTCGCGCCCGTCGCCTCCCAATCCTGCTCGTATGCGGCGTTGATCGCCGCACCGACGACCGCTCCCGTGGCCTCGTCCACGGCGAGCACGGTCCACTTCGGCCGGAACGTCGCGGACTCGATCATCTCGTCCCACATCTGCTCGGTGCTCGAGACGTGACCCCAGTGATCCTCGAAGGCCTCGTCGATCACCCGATGCACCTCCCGAGTGCGATCCGGAGCCCAGTCGATGAGCCGTATGCCGCGCGGCTCGCCGGCCGCAGGAAGCTCGCCGAGGTCGCGGGACATGTCGAAGAAGTACCGCGTGACACCCAGCCCATGACGCTCGGCGAGATCACGGGCATCCGCCTGTTGCTCAGGCGCATACAGCCGCATGACGAGCGGGCCGTAGCCGAACTTGCGTGTCGCCGAGTCCCATTCACGCCCGTGCGCCAGCTCCCACTGCAACACCGCTCGGCCGATGCCTTCGCCGCGACGGTCCGGCCGCACGACGCCGCCCAGATAGACGCCCCGCTTCTCGGTGATCGCCCGGTTGCAGCCCGCCCAGGCCGCCGCCACCGCCCGGCCGTCGCTGCCCCAGCCGGCGAGGGTGTCCTCTTCAGGACGAGACCGCGGCGAATCCCAGAACTCCTGCAGCTCGACGAGGGATGCGTGCTCCGGGTTGTCGTCGTGCGCCTCGCACTCGGCATACAGGTCGAGAATCGCCGGCAGGTCGTCGCGTTCGAGCGGCCGCCAGGTGAGGCCCGGCAGTGCGTCCAGTCGCGCGCGAGCGGCTGCTTCGTCGGTGAGGGTCGGCATACCCTCCAGGCTGCGGCAGCGCGCACCAGCTGGGCAACCGGTTTTCGGGCGGCGGTGCGCCGGAGACGGCACCGGATGCGCCGATCAGGCGGGCTGCTCCG
Organism: uncultured Intrasporangiaceae bacterium; assembly: GCA_964412865.1. Classification (GTDB taxonomy): domain Bacteria; phylum Actinomycetota; class Actinomycetes; order Actinomycetales; family Dermatophilaceae; genus Leekyejoonella. The sequence continues at coordinate 2,152 of CAYPQR010000395.1, read as the reverse complement.
TGCGCCGCGCATAGTCGGCGAGCGCGTCATCGAGATCGGCCTCGCCGAACTCAGGCCACATCCGCTGTGAGAAATAGATCTCGGCATGCTCGACCTGCCACGGGAAGAACCCGGAGATGCGGCGCTCCCCGCTGGTGCGGATCACCAGATCGATGTCCTTCACCGGGCCACCCGGGAGCGCCGCGGTGATCCGCTGCTGGAGCTGTGTGTGGTCGCACGCATCGTCCATGCCGCGCAGCGCCGTTCTGATCGCGGTGGCGATGTCCGCGCGAGGGTCGTATCCGATGGCGAGGGTCAGATGGCAGCGACGGCCCTCGGTGGCACTGACGGCATCGCGCAGGACGTCTCGCGTGCGCGCGGGGAGCAGCGACAGGTCGCCCGACACGTGCAACTGCCAATCACTCGCGGCTTGCAGCTGTCGCGGCACGAGAGTCTCGATCAGGTGGAACAGGAAGTCGACTTCACCGCCGTCGCGCTTGCGGATGTTGTCGGCCGACAGCACATACACGCTGACATGCTCAATACTGCGAGCCCGCAGCCAGTCGAGCAGGTCGCCGAGATGCCGCGCACCTGCCTCGTGCCCGAGCCTCGGCACCAGTCCGGCCGCGCGGGCCCAGCGACGGTTGCCATCCATGATGACCCCGACGTGCCGGGGGCGCGGCACATCCCCGTCGAGCCGGCCGTCCGGTCTGCTTCCCAAGCGCACTGCCTTCACCGGCCCAGTATCGCAAGCATCTCGCCGACGTCGCAGTTTCGCGCCCTTCCTCTCGTCGAGAGCGCAATAGGTCGCCCTTCTTTCGCCAGTAGGACGATCCATTGCGCTCTCGCGAGCGGATGAGACCTGCTCGCGCGGGTGGACGGAGCACCCGGGCGCCTCAACGCCGCATGCCGGTACCGTGGTGTCGCCGCAGCTCGCCACCGCGAGCGCGGCATGTCCGAGCAGGTCCACACCAGAGAGCCAGCGCATGTCAACTGTGTCCGAGCACGTCGCCGTCACCCTTGCCGCCCACCTCGATCAGGTCTTCGGGGTCATGGGCAACGGGAACGCCTACTTCCTCGACGCGCTCGAGCGCCGGACGGACGCGCACTACACCCCGGTGCGGCACGAGGCGGGCGGAGTGGTCGCCGCCGACGCGCACTTCCGCGCGTCCGGGCGCATCGCCGCCGCGACGGCCACCTACGGCGCGGGGTTCACCAACACCCTCACGGCGCTGGCCGAGGCGGTGCAGGCGCACGTGCCGCTCATCCTGGTCACCGGCGACGAGCCGACGTCCGGCCCGCGCCCCTGGGATGTCGACCAGATCGCGCTGGCCTCCGGTGTCGGTGCGCGCACCTATACCGTCGGGCGCACCGACGCGGCCGCGACGACCGCGATCGCCGTCGAGCACGCGCTCAGCTATCGCCTGCCGACGGTGCTCGCCATCCCGTATGACGTGGCCCGCCTCGACGTCGGACCCGTCCCGGACGCGCCGGCCCTGGCGCTGCCGCAGCCGCAGGAGCCGGCGGGCCCGTTCGCGCAGACCGCGATCACGAGCCTCGCCAAGGCGCTGGCCGACGCGAAGCGGCCACTGCTGCTGGCGGGCCGCGGCGCGTGGCTCGCCGGAGCCGGTGAGGCGCTGGGCCGGCTCGCCGACCGGACCGGTGCGGTGACCGCCTCCAGCGCCCTCGGTCGGGGAATCTTCCCGGACACTCGCTATGACCTGGGTGTCGCGGGCGGCTTCGGCGCCGCCGACGCCATGGCGCTCGCGCGCGAGGCCGACGTGGCCGTCGTCTTCGGCGCATCGCTCAACCAGTTCACGATGCGGTTCGGCGAGCTGTTCGCCCCGGGCACCCTGATCGCGCAGATCGACATCGAGCCGGCGGCCACGCACCCCAACGTCGGCAGCTTCATCCGCGGCGACGCGGCGCTGGTCGCGTCCACGCTCACTCGCGAGCTCGAGGCGCTCGGCGCCGCGCCGAGCGGATGGCGCGAGTCCGTCGACGTGCCGTCGCTGCGCCACTACGAGCCGGGCGACGAGTATGCCGCCGACGGGCGCCTCGACCCCCGCGCGGTCGCCGCGCGGATCGGCGAACTGCTGCCGGAGGACCGCGTCGTCGTCTCCGACGGCGGCCACTTCATCGGCTGGGCCAACATGTATTGGCCGGTCGCCTC
>CAYPQR010000394.1:2052-3390 GCA_964412865.1 uncultured Intrasporangiaceae bacterium | reverse complement strand
AGCAGGTGATCGGTGGCACCAGCGCCGTCGCGCCGCTGTGGGCGGGGCTGATCGCCCGCATAGCGCAGCTGACCGGCAAGCGCGTCGGTCTCGCCCAGACGGCGCTGTATGCGGGAGTTTCCGCGGGCACTGCGGCCGCTCATCTGCGTGACATCACCAGTGGCAGCAACGGGGCCTACGACGCGGGCCCGGGCTGGGATCCGTGCACCGGCCTCGGTGTGCCCGACGACCAGACGCTCGGGGCGTTCTCGCCCGGAGAATAGGAGGGTGCACCCTGAATTGAGGGATAATCGGGGCCTGAAGCCACCCGGCGATTGCATTCACGCGATCACCACCGAGGAGGCGGCCGGCGATGACGAGCTTCTGGTCCGACCCTCACCGCTGGCGCGTCGTGGTCACCACGGCGGCGGTCGTCGCGCTGCTCGGGCCATTCGGGTGGGTTTTCTCTCAAGCGGCACGCTCGGGTCCGCTCGCTCCGCATGCCCGCGCCGGCTTCTACACGAGCACCGGGTTCCCGGTCGAACATCGCGGCGAGGTGTTCACCTTCGCGCAGTTCCCGCTCGACAACCGCGGCGTCGCCCCCGTCACGATCGACCGCGTCGTCCTCGTCCCGCCGCGTGCAGGAATGACGGTGCGTCTGCTGTCCGCATTCGTGGTGCGCCAGACCTCCACGTTCTTCTATCCGGAGGTCGCAGGTCCGCCCGGCAAGTACTTCGAGCGCATGCAACCGGCGCGGGGGAGCGCGGTGCCCGTGCGAGACGCCGGCTCATACACCCTGGGCATCGTCGTCTCGGCGCCACCCGGATTTCATCGCGCCTCGCGCTCCGAGTTCGCCGTGGCGGAGGGGATCAAGGTCTACTACCACGCGGGACGAGCCGCATACGTGGATTCCTGGCCGGCGCAGATCGTGCTGTGTCACGGTGCGTGCACGTCATATGCCGGTGACGCCTGGCCTGCTCCTCCGGTGGGTCCGTGAGTCGGTGGCATTCGGACGGGCCGTGCCGATCCCCGTGCACGTCGGCGGCGGATGAGCGTCGAAGCTGCCCACGGCGTGCTGCGCGGTGCTAGGTTCGAAATGGTCGGGGACTGGTTTGCCGATCAAAACTTCACATCGACGGGGAGAGCAATGTTGCGCGCACAGTGGGGAGCTATGAGGTACGGCCGGGGGGCCTATTTCGCATTGCCGGCAGCAGGGGCACGTGTCTTATCTGGGGGTGCCGACCAGAGGCGTGGCGACGGCAGGAGCCCCGCAATCTGTCGGCAGTGGTGATGTCGTGTCAGGGGTGGTGACCGGACCGGACGGGAGCCCTGTCGCGGATGCGCAGGTCGCGGTATACC
>CAYPQR010000394.1:0-1952 GCA_964412865.1 uncultured Intrasporangiaceae bacterium | reverse complement strand
CTATCACGTTGGGTCACGTCATTACGTCGACACGTGGCCGACTCAAATCGTGCTGTGCCACGGATCGTGCACGCGCTTCTCCAAGAAACAGTGGCCGGATCCTCCGGATGTTTCGTGAGTCGGGCGAGGTGGGTATGACCAAGAAGGCGGGCACGAGTGGGGTAGGTGGCGCTCATTCGCGACACGGCAAGACCATGTGGCGGAAGTCGCTTGTCGTCGCGCTTGCTCTTCTGATGTTCGTCGGCCCCACCGCATGGGCCTGGTCACAGTCACCGGCGTCGGGGCCGCTTGATCCCCACTGGCCGCTCGGAGGGACCAGCACGGGGTTCCCTGTGGAGCATCATGGGGCCATCTTCACCTTCGCCTCCTTTGCGCTGCGTAACCACGGGGACAGATCGGTCACTGTCGACCGTGTCGAGTTGATTCCTGCGCCGGGATGGTTGCCGGTCACGTTGGTTCGCGGGTTCATCGCGCATCCGACGGGGCGCGTGGAGTTTGCGTCCGTCACGGGCCCGCCGCAGAAGCAGTATGCGCAGCTGCGCCCGGCCCGCGGGAGCGTCATCCCACCACACACCAAGACGAAACACATCCTCGCTCTCGAAGTGGCGCCGACGGCCGAGTTCTACCGCGCACCGCGCCTCGACTTCGCCGTGGCCAGGGGCATCAAGGTCTTCTATCACTCCGGACCGCACCGCTACGTGGACATCTGGGGGAGTCAGATCGTGCTGTGCCACGGGTCGTGCGGTCAGTTCTCGTGGCGCGAAATGCCGCCCCTTGCGGGCTCGTGAACGGTCGATGGGCCGCCGTGGAGATGGCGGAGACTGATGCGTCCCACGCTGGGGCTAGGCTCGGCATATGCCTTTGAAGTCAGCAGATTCGGTCATGACCGCACCCATTGCCGCGACGGGGCTGGTCGGCGGATTCGTCGCCGCGCAGGAGACCGGTGTCCGCCCTCTCGGAGGGGTGTTGCTTGCGGCCGCGGGCGGATACGCCGGGCGCACCTGGCTGGCGCGCAAGGGGCCGGCCACCGCCAGCGTGCTCGGCGCGATCTACCTTCTGGGCTTCGGTGCGTCACACCCGCTGGCCAAGAAGATCGGGGCGTGGCCTGCGGTGCTGACAGTGGCAGGAGTCTCCGCCGCGGCGTCGTGGGTGCTGTCGGATCGGGGCTGAGATGCCGGGCCGGACGAACCTACCGACCGGTTAAGGTTCGCTCATGGAACCGCTCTACACGTCGGTCATCTGGTTTGCCCGCAGCGTCTTCGCCATCCAGGGGCTGCGATTCAGCCGCACCGGTGTGGACAACATTCCGCGCGAGGGCGGCGCTGTCATTGCCGTCAACCACATCGGATACTTCGATTTCGCCTATGCCGGGCTGCCGGCTCGCGACGTCGGCCGGCTGGTGCGGTTCATGGCGAAGAAGGAGGTCTTCGACCATCGCGTGAGCGGCCCGCTGATGCGGGGGATGAAGCACATCCCGGTGGATCGCGCGGCGGGCGCTGATTCCTACCGTGCCGCAGTGACCGCGCTACGGGAGGGCCAGCTGGTCGGAGTGTTCCCCGAGGCGACGATCTCGCGCTCATTCGAGTTGAAGGAGTTCAAGAGCGGGGCGGTGCGCATGGCCCAGGAGGCGGGTGTGCCGATCATCCCGATGATCATCTGGGGCTCACAGCGAGTCTGGACCAAGGGCATTCCGCGTCGGCTGGGGCGCAGCAAGGTGCCGATCGTGCTCGAGGTCGGTGAACCGATCGGGGTGTCGGCCGATGCCGACGTGAATCAGGTGACGGCGACCCTGCGCGCGACCATGACGACGATGCTGCATCGAGTGCAGGAGAGCTACGAGCCACTGGTCGGCGACGACGCCGTGTTCCAGCCCGCTCGTCTGGGCGGGGCCGCACCGACCCCCGAACGCGCCCACCACCTCGACGAGGAGGAGCGCGCCGCACGAGCCCTCG
>CAYPQR010000393.1:0-3412 GCA_964412865.1 uncultured Intrasporangiaceae bacterium | reverse complement strand
GACCTCACGCCCGTGACGGACGCCGACATCAGCGCCGAGGAGACCCTGCGCAGTCAGCTGAAGCGAGCGCGCCCCCGCGATGCGGTGCAGGGTGAGGAGCAGGGGCTGGTGGGCCACGGACCACGCCGGTGGGTCATCGACCCGATCGATGGCACCAAGAACTTCGTGCGCGGGGTGCCCGTGTGGGCCACCCTCATCGCCCTGGTCGATGGTGACGAGCCCGTCGTCGGGATGGTCGCCGCTCCGGCACTGGCCCGACGGTGGTGGGCGAGCAAGGGCACGGGTGCCTGGACCGGCAAGTCGCTCACCGGAGCCCGCCAGATCCACGTGTCGCAGGTGCGCCGCATCGAGCACGCATCGATGTCGTATTCCAGCCTCGGCGGCTGGAAGACACGCGGGCGACGCGACGCCATGCTCGATCTGATGGACGAGTGCTGGCGCACCCGCGCATACGGCGACTTCTGGTCACACATGCTGGTGGCCGAGGGCGCAGTCGACCTCGCGCCCGAGCCGGACCTCGAGGAATACGACATGGCGGCCCTCGCGCCGATCGTCACCGAGGCCGGCGGGCGCTTCACCGGCCTCGACGGTGCGCCCGGCTGCTGGAGCGGGAACGCCCTGTCCAGCAACGGGCTGCTGCACGATCAGGTGCTGCGCCGCATCGGCGACGAGGCCGACGCCGGCTGACGCACGTCCTCAGCGGGCGACGTCGTCCACGGGCTCCAGACGCGTGCCGCGCGAAGCATCGTCGATACTCGGGCGACGGTCGAACTCCCGAAAACTCTTGCGTGCCAGCGGGGTCAGCGTGACTACGAAGTAGCCCATGCCGCATGCGAGCATCGCCGCCGGCAATCCGCCGGCCGCCACCAGCAGCCCACCGACCAAGCCCCCGAACGGGATCAATGACCAGGACATGGCGCTGTGCAGCGTGGACACCCGGCCGAGCAGCCGCTCGGGGATCCGCTCGAACTCGACCGCACTGAGGATGGGATTGATGAATCCCGAACCGAATCCCCCTATGGCGATGACCGTGATCAGCAGCCACATGGGGGTGTCGAAGGCAAAGACCGCAAAGCGCGGCAGGCCGACGACGAGGAAGGCACCCACATAGATGGGCAGACGCGGCATCCGCTCGCCCTTCCAGGTCGCGACCGCGGATCCGAGCACCGAGGCTCCCGACAGCACGGCGAGCACCAGCCCCACCGCCCCGACCCCGGCGCCGCTGTGATGCGCCCACACCGGCACGAGCACGGCCGTCCAAGCCTGATCGAGCAGGTTCGTGAGCGCCACCATGACCGCGATCCCCATCAGCACGGCATCGTGCCGCTGGAACTGCCAGCCCTCCCGCAATTCCTTCACGTAGCCGCCGGCATCGCCGCGGCCGGACGCGTCCGGCGCCTCGCGATTTGCCGACGGCACATACCACCCGATCAGCGCTGCGGCGACGGCGAACGTGCCCGCGTCGATCGCCAGCGCATTGGCCGGCCCGGTCAGTGCGACGACGCCGCCCGCCAGAGCCGCACCGACTGTGCCCGCCAGCCTCTCGATGACACCGGCGACACCCGTCACTCGTTCGAGCGGCATCTCGGCCAACTCGGTCACGCGAGGGATCAACGCCTCCTTGGCGCCGTCCGACGGCCCGCGCACCGCGCCCATGAGGATCACCATCGCGATGAGGGCCGGCATGCTCAGCAGGCTCACCAGATGAAGCGCAGCGATCGCCCCGACCACGAACACGCTGCACAGATCAGCCATGACCGCAACGTGTTTCGGCCCGACCCGATCGATGATCGGGCCTCCGAGCGCCTTCACCGTGACGTATGGGAGCATCTCGGCCATCGCCACGAGCCCGGTGTCGGTCGCACTCCCCGTCGTTGTCAGGACGAGCCATGGCACGGCGATCATCGAAAGCCTCGTGCCTGCGAGTGAGCAGGACTCGGAGATCGCCATTGCCACGAATGGCCTGCGATCACTCATGATTCGCCAGGTTCTGCGATCTTTCCGGGCCGTGGGAAGCCGTGGATCTGGATGGCGAACGGGGCGGCGCCGTCCGGCGCGGCGTCCTCGGTCAGTGCCGCCTGCCGCCCCACATCCTCCATCACGGCATGAATGCGCGCGAGGGCATCCCGCGCCTGATCAGGTGTGAGCCAGAGGTTCCAGTCGCTGTCGTCGATCGCATCGGCCCATGGCCGCGGCAGGTCCAGGCGCTCGTCCAGGGAGGCCTGGAGCTGGGCGATGTAGTGCAAGACGACCGTGCGGTTGAAGGCACCGACGGCCTCACGGTCGGCCGGATCGTCGAGCCCTGACACGTCGACATCGGTCGAATCATGCGCGGCACGCCACCATCGATCCCGTCCATTGCCCCGGTCCTCGTCATCGACGATCAGGCCGTTCTTGGCGAGCTGGCGCAGGTGATAGCTCGTCGCCCCCGAATTGAGACCCAGGCGCTGAGCCAGCCCGCTCGCCGTCGCGGGACCGTCGGTGCGGAGCAGGCCGAGGATGCGCAGACGCATCGGATGGGACAGGACCTTGAGCTGATTGGTGTCGGGCCGCACGACGGAGGCTTCACCTCGCCGCGCCCTCGGCTCTCTGGGGCTCATGGCGACGACGATACATCGCAAAGAACTATTTGCAAATACCTCTTCGCAAAATATTATTTGCGGTTTGCTCAGCCCTCCGGTTCGATCACTTCCACAGGTCCGCGCCCCAGGGCGCGCACCGCATCGGCGTGCGCCTCCGCATCCCCGACCAGCACGATCGATCGCGGCGCATCGGCCCACCTGCCCCAGGCATGCATCACCTCATCGACCGTCAACCGCTTGAGTTGCGAAAGGTATTCGGTCACGAAGGTGCTGTCGAGACCGTCCAGTCGCAGCGACCCCGCCTCGCCCGCGACGACGTCGGCCGTCGCGTAGCGCACCGGTGCGGTCTTGCCGATGAAGTCGACGGCATCGCGCAGTTCGCCCTCCTCGACGCCCTCGCCCACCCGGCCGAGGATCTGCAGCACCAGGCCGACCGACTCGGCGGTGGCATCTCCGCGCACCGACCCGGCGACCGAGAACACCCCGTCGTGGGTGCGCGGCCGGAACGCCGCGTGGACGCCATACGTGTATCCCTTCTCCTCGCGCAGCACGGCGTCGAGGCGGGAGTTCGGAGAGCCGCCGATCAGGAAGGCCAGCGCTGCGTATGGCGCCCAGCCGGCCTCGTCGCGCCGGTTGGGGCCGAGCGAGCCGAGATACATCTGGGTCTGCACCGCCCCCGGACGATGAACGAAGGTCACCTTGCCACTGAGATCGTCTCGCACCCGGTCATGTTCGGGGCTGGCGGAGTCGACGGCGGCCGGGGCGTCCGGCTCCGCCCAGGTGCCGAGCGTGCGCTCCAGCGCTGCGAGGGTCTCCCCCTCGTCGAGGTC
>CAYPQR010000392.1:0-3419 GCA_964412865.1 uncultured Intrasporangiaceae bacterium | reverse complement strand
TGCTCGGCGGAGTCGGTGTCGGGAGCGCCGGGACGCAGCACGGCGCGCAGCATGACCCGCTCGCTCAGCACCTCCCGGTAGGCGGCCACGTCGGCGGCCACCCGGTCGACGTCGTGGGCATACACCAGCGCCGCATAGCCATCGACGACGGCGCCGATGCCCGCCGCGTCGACGCCCAGTCGCCAGGCCGACTCCACCGCCGGACCGCCGGTGGGCCGGCCATCGGCATACCCCTTCATCGCGCCGGAGCCGTCGAGGAAGACCAGCCGTGATCCTTCCCTCCGCACCGCCTCGGCGACCTCGGCGGCAAGGGACGTCACGGCCGCCGACCTGGCGGTGGCGTAGGCTGCCAGCTCGGCACCACCGGCCGCCGCCAGGGCGTCCACGGTCACCTCGTCGCCGGTAAACACAGGCGGATGGCCGTCCATGGCCCGCGACACGAGGCCGGCGGCGGAGTCGCGCGCCACCTCCGCGTCACCGTCGAAGCCCGCGCGACAGTGCTCGCAGAAGCACAGTCCCAGGCAGAAGTCCTCCACCGGGCCGAGCGTGACGAACGAACGCTCATGGTGATAGCCATGTCCGAACGATCCGAAGTGCAGCGCCTCGGCGACGACGGTGTCGACCCCGCGCGCGGCAATGGATCGCGCGAGCGCGACGGCGTATTCACGCACGTCGGGGTGCGACGGGCACAGGTCCGCCGGTGCGGCCAGGTCACCGAAGCAGGAGCGCTGGGTCACCTCGGGGTGCTGCAGGCCGACCGTCATGGCGTGGCAGAACACCGCCCAGCCGTGCAGCGCCACCCTGCGATCCGTGGCGAGCTGCCGGAGCTGCGTCAGTGGCTCTCCCGAGGCCCCATCCTGCACTGTCGGCGACAGCCGCACGCCCTCGAACTCCGGCCCCGGCACGAAATGCACGCCGTCAGGTCGCAGCGTCACCCGCGAAGAGCCGTGCGGCGTCACGTCTCTCGCGCGGTGGTATGCCGCCGCGACGGTCATACCGCTGCAGCCGTATTCGTCGATGACGCGGCCGAGCACCTGCGGGCTCCCCTCGCCGCGCAGGTCCTCGACGAAGGTGAATATGGAGGTGTCCGTGAGATCGGCTGTGCCGTGCATCGATTCCTCTCAGAAGGTGTGTCTGGACAAGGCCGTGCGTTCTGCCGTCATGCATCGTCCACCGGACTGACCTGCTCGGCCAGCCAGGCCCGCACGTCGTCCGCGTCGGAGTCGTTGGCCGGCGGCGGGGTGGGATCGGCTGTGCGGTATGCCGTCCACCGCACCGGATGCCGCACCTGCCGGGTCCACCCGCCCGGGATATCGACCGTGGGTTCGAGCCCGAGGCGCTCGGCGAAGTCGATCGCGTCGGGAATGCCGTTGACCTTCCCGGCAGGCACCTTGGCCGTGCGCAGCAGGTCGACCCAGTGGTCGACATCCCGTTGCCCGAGCAGCTCTTCCAGGTGCTCGATGAGGTCGGCGCGGTGAGCGACGCGGTCGGGGTTGGTCGCGAAATCTGCGCGTTCCGCGAGTTCGGGAGCTCCGAGCGCCCGGGCGAGGCGTCCGAACTGGACGTCATTGCCGCACGCGATCGCGATCAGACCGTCGCGGCAGCGGAGCGTCTCGTAGGGCGCGATGCTCGGATGCTGGTTGCCCATCTGCCGGCCGGGCCTGCCCGTCTCGAGGCTCGCCTGCCCCTGGTTGACGAGCGCGCCGAGCAGGCTGGTCAGCAGGCTGACCTCGAGGCGGTCCCCTCGTCCGGTGCGAGATCGCGCGATCACCGCCGCGAGAATGCCTGTGACTGCGTCCTTTCCGGTGAGCACATCGACGAGCGCGACACCGACCTTGGTCGGATCACCCGCTGGATCGCCGGTGATGCTCATCAGCCCGCCGACCGCCTGCACGATGAAGTCATAGCCGAGGATGTCTCGGCCTTCCGCACTGCCGAAACCGTTGATGGAGCAATAGATCGAGCCGGGGTTGGCGGCCGAGACCACGTCATACCCGAGACCGAGCCGGTCCATGGTGCCCGGGGCGAAGTTCTCGATGACGACATCGGCATTGGTCGCGATGCCGAGCGCCGTCCGGCAGTCATCAGGATCCCTCAGGTCCAGGGCGATCGACTGCTTGCCGCGGTTGACGCTCTCGAAGTAGGTGGCGCCGTGCTCCGAATAGGGCGGCCCCCACGCGCGAGTGTCGTCACCGAGACCCGGCCGCTCGATCTTGATGACCTTCGCTCCGAGGTCGGCCAGCGTCATCGTCGCGAGCGGCCCGGCGAGCACACGACTGAAGTCGGCGACGACCAGGCCCGCAAGCGGCGCCCCCAGTGATCCCTCCGGCTGAGCCGTCATGAGGCTCCCTCCTGTTGCATGGTCCTGACGATGCGCGGTGGGCCGACCAGCCGGGTTCGCGTCCGATCGTTCATCACGGCGCGATGTCGATGACGGTGATGCCTGCGACCGGGGAGTCGGACATCTCGGGGAACAACGCCGGCACCTCATCGAGTCCGACATGTCTGGTCACCAGGCGCTGGGGCTGCAGGAGGCCGTCGGCAACGGCGGCGAGCATCGCGGGATACGTGGAGGCCGACATGCCGTGGCTGCCGACGATCTGCAGTTCGTGGGCGATCACGAGATCCATGGGCAGGGGCGGTCTCCCACCGGCCTCGGGCAGCAGCCCGACCTGCACGTGTCGTCCCTGACGGGCCAGGCTGTGCACGGATGCGGCCGACGTCGTCGCGCTGCCGAGAGCGTCGAGCGACACCTCGACTCCACCGGCGGCGTCACGGACTGCCGCGCCGATCGCCACCGGGTCGCTCTGCCACGGCGAGACGTCGATGCATACCTGTGCACCCAACTGGGACGCGAGCTCGAGCGCCCGCGGATCGATGTCGACCGCGACGACGCGGGCGCCGGCGGAGGCGGCGATCATGACGGCCGACAGCCCGACTCCGCCGCAGCCGTGCACCGCGACGGTGCTGCCGGGATGCACGTCTGCCTGCTGCACGACCGCGCGGTATGCGGTCGCGAACCGACACCCCAGAGCTGCGGCCGCCGCGAACGGCAGGCCGTGGGGAAGCCCCACGAGGTTGACGTCGGCGTGGTGCACCACCAGCAGCTCGGCGAAGGCTCCGTCGTGGGTGAACCCTGGCTGCGTCTGCTGCGGACAGATTTGATGCTCGCCGCGTGTGCAGTATGCACAGCTGCCGCATCCGCACACGAACGGCGCGGTCACTCGCTCGCCGCCCGACCACCGTTGCACCTGCGACCCGACGGCTCGCACCGTGCCCGCCCACTCGTGGCCGGGCACCTGTGGCGGCTCGATGTCGGCGTCGTGGCCCAGCCAGCCGTGCCAGTCGCTGCGACACATGCCGGCAGAGGCCACCTCGATGAGCGCCGCGTGAGGAGGCAGATCGGGCTCGGGCAGGTC
>CAYPQR010000391.1:0-3431 GCA_964412865.1 uncultured Intrasporangiaceae bacterium | reverse complement strand
CCTCGCCTAGCGGCTCGGCTACTCGACCAGCCCGGTCGTCGACGGCCCGGCGCGTCAGGCGTGCAGCGCGCCGTTCGGCCCGCCACCTCGGTGATCGTCGTCATCGTCGTGGGGTATGCGGCACCACGACTGCGCGATGAGGCCCGCCGCTGCCAGGCCCACGGCACCGGCGACCAGCAGCAGCGACAGCCAGAAGTCGCCCCGGTCGGACGGGATGTCCAGGTGCCGGGCGAAGACGGCCGCGTGCGCGGCATACCAGCCGACGGCGACCGCCCCGGCGAGCGCACACGCCTGCCCCGCGACGAGCGTGCGGCGCGCCCGTTGCGGTGACGGCACCCTGGTCGACCGCCCGCGAAGGTATTCGCGGATGTTCCAGCCGCCGACCAGCACCATCACGATCATGACCAGCATGACCGCGAACGCGAACCAGGAGTTGTGGGGCATCTCGTGGCCCCGCGAGCTCCACAGCCGCAGCGCGCCATAGGCGACGATGAAGACGATCCCCGCAAGCCACGCCGAATGCTTCCAGGACACGGTCATCACAGCGGCCGCCACCTCGGACCCGGACGTATGCCGACGCGCCCGGCGTCATCCTGCAGCTCCGCCACGGGCACCACGTCGTCGCCCCGGCGCAGGGTCGCGCTCGGGTCGGCCTGCGCCCACGGCACGAGCACGAACCCGCGCTCCGCGGCCCGCGGGTGCGGCAGGGTGAGCAGCGGATCGTCCATGCGCACATCGTCGTCGGTGGACGGGTCGCCGACCTGGATCAGGTCGAGGTCGAGCGTGCGCGCACCCCAGCGGACCTCGCGGGTGCGGTGATGCCAGGCCTCGATCCGATGCAGCACGTCGAGCAGATGCCAGGGCGCCAGCCGACTGCGTGCGACAACGACCGCGTTGAGATAGTCGGGCTGATCGGGGCCGCCGACCGGGTCGGTCTCGACCAGGGGCGACACCGACACGACCTCGATGCCGTCGGTGCGATCGAGGGCGCGGACCGCCGCGGTCAGCGTCGCCTCACGGTCACCGAGGTTGGCCCCGCAGGCGATGACGACGGGCCGATCGGCCTCCCGCCGCACCTGCACGGCCGGACCGCCGAGCACGGCGTCGACGAAGGTGACGCCCGCCGGCGCCTGCGGCTTGTGGATCGTCACGTCGACGGCCTCGATGCCCGGATGGCGCAGGGCGGCCGCCGCGATGCGCTCGGCCAGCGTCTCGATCAGGTCGACCGCGGGCCCGAGCATGATGGCCTCGGTCTCCTGGGCGACATCGGCGTAGCTGACCGTCGCGGTGAGGTCGTCGGACTCCCCCGCCCGGCGCAGATCATGCTCCAGCACCAGATCGGCGACGAATCGCTGCGGAGTCGTCTTCTCCTGCGGCAGCACGCCGTGACACGCGGACACCTCGATGCCGCGCAGGTGGATGCGGTCAGTCATCCTCGCCGGCTCCTTCCACCGCGGCGACAACCTCCAGCGCCGCCATCGTCGAGGGCACGTCGTGCACCCGCACACCCCATACACCCGCCTGCGCGAGGATGACGCTCACCGCGGCCGTCGCCAGATCCCGCTGGTCGGCGGGCACCGGCTCGTCACCGCGCTGGGCGATCTTGGCGAGGAAGTGCTTGCGCGAGGCCCCGACGAGCACGGGATACCCCAGCCGCCTCACCTGCGCGAGACGGCTCAGCAGTGTCCAGTTCTGCGCGCCGGTCTTGGCGAAGCCCAGGCCGGGGTCGACCACCAGCAGCTCCGGCGCGACACCCGCCGCGACCAGTTCGTCGACGCGGACACGCAATTCGTCGACGACATCGTCGACGACGTCGTCGTAGATCGCCCGCGACTGCATGTCGTGACTGTGTCCGCGCCAGTGCATCGCGACGAAGGGCACCTGGGCGTCGGCGACGACGGCGGCCATCCGATCGTCGGCCAGGCCGCCGCTCACGTCGTTGACGATCCGCGCGCCCGCCTCGAGGGCAGCCCGTGCCACGTCGGCACGCATCGTGTCCACCGACACCGTCGCGCCGGTCTCGGCGAGGCCGCGCACCACGGGAACGACTCGCTGCAGCTCCTCGGCCGTGGTCGGCCGACGGGCACCCGGACGGGTGGACTCGCCGCCGATGTCGAGGATGTCGGCACCCTCCTCGTGGAGTTGTATGCCGTGCGCGATGGCGGCCTGCGGATCCAGCCAGCGGCCACCATCGGAGAACGAGTCGGGAGTGACGTTGACGACCCCCATCACCAGCGGTCGATGCGGCGGACGCGCCGGAAGGTTGTGGCCCACCGGTGTCACCGCCGCATGTCGCTCGTCAGCAGGCTCATGGCCTCAGCCCGCGTCGCGGGATTGCGCATCTGACCGCGGACCGCCGACGTGATCGTGTGCGCGCCCGGCTTGCGCACCCCGCGCATCGACATGCACAGGTGCTCGCAGTCGACGACGACGATGACGCCCTGCGCGCCGAGATGCTCGACGAGGGCGTCGGCGATCTGGGTGGTGAGCCGCTCCTGCACCTGGGGACGCTTGGCGAACACCTCGACCAGCCGAGCGATCTTGGACAGCCCGGTCACGCGCCCGTCCGGGCCCGGAATGTATCCGACGTGCGCCGCTCCGTGGAACGGCACCAGATGATGCTCACACGTGCTGTAGAGCTCGATGTCACGCACGATCACCAGCTCGTCGTGATCGACGTCGAAGGTGCGGCTGAGGGCATCCTCCGGGCGCTGCCACATCCCCGCGAATGCCTCCGCGTAGGCCCGCGCGACGCGATGGGGCGTGTCTTGCAGGCCCTCCCGGTCGGGGTCCTCCCCGAGGGCGATCAGCAGCTCGCGCACCGCCGAGGCGGCACGATCCAGATCAACCGCCATCGGGGTCGGTGCGACGGTTCTCGGGCTTTTCGAGGATCGCCTCCGGCGGATGCGCGTCGACGTGCTGCTTGTCCTCCGGCAGGTCCTCTCCGCGTGCGAGCGCCTCCTCCTCCGCCGGGGTGAGCACCGGACCGCGGTCGCTCACCTGGCGCCGGTCGCTGGAGAGCCACACCGGCCGCTTCGGACGCTTCTTGACGTCGGAGAAGACGACGGCCAGCTCCTCGTGGTTCAGCGTCTCGTGCTCCAGCAGCTCCAGCACCAGCTTGTCGAGGACGTCGCGGTTCTCGTTGAGCGCATACCACGCCTCGTCGTGCGCGGCCTCGATCAGTCGCCGCACCTCCTCGTCGACGACGCCGGCGAGCTCCTCGGAGTAGTCCCGCTCGTGACCCATGTCGCGGCCCAGGAACACCTCGCCCTGGCCGGAGCCGAGCTTGATGGCGCCGACGCGCTCGCTCATGCCGTACTGCGTGACCATCTTGCGGGCCAGCCCGGTCGCCTTCTCGATGTCGTTGGAGGCACCGGTGCTCGGGTCGTGGAAGATGATCTCCTCGGCGACGCGGCCGCCCAGCGCATACG
>CAYPQR010000390.1:0-3432 GCA_964412865.1 uncultured Intrasporangiaceae bacterium | reverse complement strand
GCCCGCGCGATGTGCGGGTTGCCGTCCAGCAGCGGGCCGAACGCGATCGACGAGAGCGCGAACGTGGTGACCCCGTCGGGGCCCGCGGTGAGCGTCGCGGACCGCGGTTCACCGTCGATCAGCGAGATCTCGCCGACGTAGTCCCCGGGGCCGACCGAGCCGCGCTCCTCGTCCCCCACCGTCACGATCGCCGACCCGTCGAGCACGACGCGCAGGCCGTTGTCCTGCTCGCCCTCGGTGATGACGTGGCTGCCCGGGCGGGAGCGGATCGTCGCTCCGGACTCGGCGATGCGTGAGATCGCGTCCTGGTCGAGAGACGCGAACAGGTCGATGCTGCGCAGCGCCTCGTTCAAGGTCGTGGCCATGTGGTGATTCCTCTTCGATGTGAGCAGGGGATGTATGCCGAACGCTAGCAGCCGCCGCGCGGCTCGGCCTCCGAGATTCCGCGGTGATGACGTGGCCGGTCTTCCGCGCTCGGTAGGAGGGGCGACGGGGTCAGGGCGGCCCGTCGATGCGCCGGTCCTCGGCGTGGCGGGCGAGCGAGCGGGCGTAGCGGGCGGTCAGATCGGGCATGAGCGTATCGCCATCGCGCGGCCGCTCCAGCCCGAAGACGTAGCCGGGGAAGTCCAGCCCCTGCTGCACCGCCCAGATCTGCTCGTGGTCACCCGGTGGACACAATCGCGCCGGATCGCCGACGGCGACCCAGCCGATCGGCACGGTGGTGTCGGGAGGCAGCACGGTGCGCAGGTGCACCACTGCGTTGATCCGCACCTCGCTGCGTGCACCGATGCGGGCGCCGTTGAACACGGTGGTGCCCGTGGCCAGGAACACGTCGTCGTCCGTGGAGCAGCCGGTCAGATACGCCCGTGGCCCGACCAGGACGTGCCGGCCGAGGCGCAATCGGTCCTGCGCGGTGCCGCGCAGCACCGCGTTCTCCATGATGATGCAGTCAGCGCCGAGTTCGACGCCGCCGCCCTCGGCGGTCAGCACTGCGCCGAAGAGCACCCGGCAGCCGGGCCCCACCTGCACGTTCCCGCAGAGCGTGGCGTTCGGGGCGACATAGGCGGTGGGGTCGACGACCGGCGACATACCACGGTGCTCCAACAGCATGCATTCCATTGTGACCCGCATGGCGGCCGAGATGGGGCGACGTGCCCACGCGGCTTCGGCCCTGAGCCGGGCACAAGATCGGCACCGTGACCGGTAGGTTTGACCCCGTGACGGTGTGCGCGCGATGCGGGGCGAAGGTCGCTGCCGATGCCCGGTTCTGCTCCAACTGCGGTGCCGCCATTGCGCAGGGCGGCCTGCAGGCGCCCGTGCGCAAACACGTCGTGATCGTCTTCGTCGACATCGTCGGCTCGACGTCGCTGGGGGAGTCGGTCGATCCGGAAGCCTTGCGCGCCAATCTCGCCCGATACTTCGACGCCGTCTCGAAGGTCGTCTGGTCGTGTGGGGGCACGGTCGAGAAGTTCATCGGCGACGCGGTCATGGCGGTGTTCGGCGTGCCGATCACCCGAGAGGATGACGCCCTGCGTGCGGTGCAGGCCGCGACGCGGATCCACGACGCCGTCGAGGGGCTGTCGGGCCGTATGCGCGCGCAGCTCGGCCAGGAGCTCAAGGTGCGCATCGGCGTCAACCAGGGCGAGGTGTTCGTCACCCACCAGGCCGACGGACAGTTCTCGGTCACCGGCGACGCGGTCAACGTCGCCGCGAGGCTGGAGGCGGCGGCCGGTGCGGGCGAGACCTACGTCGGAGACACGGTCGCCGAACTGGTGGGCGCCAGCGTGGCACTGCGGCCGGTCGGGCCGATCCTGCACAAGGGCAAGTCGGCGCCGCAGCAGGTGTTCGTCGTCGTGCCCGACACCGATGTCGATCGCAGCGTGCGCCGGACGCCGTTCGCCGGCCGCGCCGAGGAACTCGCCGACCTGGCGGCGATCGCCGACCGTTCGGCGGCGCGCAGCCAGGGGTGGTTCCTGACTCTGGTCGGTGAGCCGGGCATCGGCAAACATCGCCTCGTCACCCATTTCCTCGGCGGGCGGGACGGGTTGCGAGTGCTGCGCGCCACCGCCCAGCCGTTCATGACCGGCAGCGGGTATGCGCCGCTGGCCAAACTGCTGACCCAGCTGGGCGACCGGTGGCAGCAGGAGGTCGCGGCGATGTTCGACGAGCGGACCGCCACGGCCGTCCTGCGGCGCCTCGAGAGCGCGACCGGGCGATCCGACGAGTCGACCTCGACCGAGGACATCGCCTGGGCCGTGCAGCGGGTGCTGGCGCACCTGGCGGCAGCCGGCCCGATCGCGGTCGTGTGGGAGGACCTGCAATGGTGCTCCGAGGCGCAACTCGACCTGATCGAGCAGGTGGTGGCGGGGCTTCGCACGCTGCCGGTGCTCACGATCTGTCTCACCCGCCCCGAGTTGTTCGAGCGCCGGCCGATGTGGGGCGGCGGGCGGCAGTCCCGCGTCGAGGATCTCGACCCGATGACCCGTGACGATCTGCGCGAGATGGCCCGTGACCGGATGGGCGACATCGAGCGGGATGCGCGAGAGCGCGGCGTGCGGCCGGACGTCAGCCTCGGCGCGCTGATCACCCGCAGCGACGGGAACCCGCAGGTGTTCGAGGTGCTGCTGCAGTGCCTCAGCGACGGCACGCAGCTGCCTGTCTCCGTGCACACCCTCTTCGAGGCGACGCTCGACCGGCTGTCGCCCTCCGAACGCGGCTTCTGCGAGGGCGCATCCATCCTCGGCCGCGAGTTCTATGTGGAGGCCGTGCTGCCTGTCCTCGACGGGGAGCCGGCCCTGGACGGCACCGGCCAGGAAGTGGCCGACCGGCTGCGCCAGCTCAACATCCTCGAGCCGGCCGAGCCCGACCAGTCGGGGCTCACGGTCTATCGATTCGTGCAGTCGATGCTGATGGAGACGGCATACCGCACGATGCCCCGCCAGGTGCGCTCGGACCGTCACGTGCGCGCCGCCGACTGGATCGCCGGCCATGAGGGGATCGTGGCGGGGTCGCAGAAGCAGGCCGTCGCCTCGCACCTGCGCCAGGCGTATCTGGAGCTCGAGGGCATCAGCGCCGATCCGGCCGCCGTGGCGCGGCTTCGCGAGCGGGCCGCGACGACCGGCTTCACTGCCGCCGAGGATCTCGACCTGCGGGGCGACCCGGGCGCCCGCGGCGCATACCTGGCCCTGTTCGAGCTCTTCCCGGCCGGCGACCCGCGTCATCACGATGTGGCGCACCGGGCGTTCTTTCGCAGCACCATGCGACAGCCCGGCGAGGTCGGGGAGGTCGTGCGCCTCGCCGATGCGCGGCTCGGCGACACCGCATCGTGGCGACCGCAGCGTGATGCGATGCAGCTGGCCGAGCGCATGCAGTCGGGTCAGATCGGACCGGCAGAGGGTCTCGTGCAGGCCCAGGAGGTGTCGACGGCCGCGA
>CAYPQR010000389.1:0-3434 GCA_964412865.1 uncultured Intrasporangiaceae bacterium | reverse complement strand
TTCCGCTCGAGCGACGCCCAGCCGATCGCGGCAAGGATCTCCTCGCGTCGATAGCTCGCATGGCTGTGCAGGGGCACACTGCGCAGTTCCATCGCCCGCAGGGGTTCCGGGACATGCTCGGCCAGGTCGAAGCTCACCGAGATGATCTGCTCGATCTCGGCACAGACCGCGGGGCATGCACGTAGCTTGCTGAGGGCCACGTCGTAACTCGCAATGCCATCGAGGCGTGGGAACAGCGTGAAGATGAGCATCCGCGCGTACGCCTGCTCGCGGGGCGTGAGCTCGTCATACCGTGGCCCGGCCACCGATGCGATCGCGCGGTAGGCGTCGGCACGCTCGCGATCGTCTACGTGCGTGAACGCCTTGATTCGCGCGAGCAGTGCCTTCTCGTCCGGGCCTGCCGGGATCTCGTTGAGGTTCGCGTCGCGCGTCAGCTCGGTCCACGTGTACTTGGGATACACCGCGGGAAGCTCATGCCCCGATTCCGCGAGGAACGCACCCAGCTCAGCCTTACCATGCGAACGCACGTCCGCAATTAGCTGCTTACTAGTCAACCGCAGCGACTGCTTGAGATTCGTCAGCACTGTTTCCTGCGCAACCCTGTCGAGCACGATGCTGCAACCGCTGGGGAGGAACGGGAAACCCGCCTCGGCCTGCTTGACCAGCGCGGTGCGCCCGCTCCCGGTGAGCGCGCGGAACTTGCCATCGAACCGGAAGCCGTCGTGCGGCTGCCCGATGAAGTCAAGAACAGTGAGCACGGGCTTGCGCGGCGTCAGTCGCAGACCACGTCCGAGCTGCTGGAGGAACACCGTCGCCGACTCGGTGGGTCGCAGCATGAGGAGCGTGTCGACGTCAGGCAGGTCAAGCCCCTCGTTGAACAGATCCACCGCAAAGAGGCACTGCACGCTCCCGTCCCGCAACTCGGCAAACGCATCCGCACGTGCCGCGCGCGGCGTCGTCCCCGACAGTGCCCGCGCAGAGATCCCGCGCTCGGTGAAGGCCCTGGCCATGAACTCCGCGTGCTCCACCGAGACGCAGAAGCCAAGCGCCCGCATACGTTGCGGGTCGGCCACTCGCTTCTGCAATGCCGCAATGACGAGCCGCACGCGGGCATCGTCGCCCGTGTACAGCGCATCGAGCTCCGTGAGGTCGTACCCGCCCCGACGCCAGCGCACGTGCCGCAGATCGGTGTTGTCCGACACCCCAAAGTAATGGAACGGGCAGAGCAAGCCCTCCCGCAGCGCATCCCACAGCCGAAGCTCAAATGCGGCCCTGCCCCCAAAACGATCCATCACGTTGACGCCGTCGGCGCGTTCGGGCGTGGCCGTGAGCCCCAGCAGTTCCATCGGCTGGAGGTGGTCGAGCAGGGCGCGATAGGTTGCGGCCTCCGCGTGGTGGAACTCGTCCACCACGACCACGTCGAACTTGTCTGCCGCCCACGTAGGCAGCGCGGTACGAAGCGATTGGATGCTCGCGAACACATGGCGCCAGTGCGTGGGGCGTTGCCCATCCACATACAGCTCACCGAAGCTGCCGTCGTTCAGAGCTTCGCGGTACACCCGCAGAGCCTGTTCGAGGATCTCCTTGCGGTGCGCGACGAAGAGCAGCGACGGACGCTCCGAGTGATCGGCACACAGGTCGCGGTAGTCGATGGCTGCCACGACAGTCTTTCCGGTGCCCGTTGCTGCGACAATGAGGTTGCGGTGGCGATCGTGGACCTCACGTTCGACACGCAAGGCCTCCAAGATGCGGAGCTGGAACGGCCGCGGCTGCAGCTCAAGGCCCGAGAGCACGACGGACCGAGGACCGGCGGATTCCCCGCGCCCACGAGCGAGCGCCTCGTCGAGCCGTTCGGCGTCGGTATCGGGGTCGTAATCGAGGAAGGCGGGATCATTCCAGTAGGTATCGAACGTCGCCTCAAACTTGCGCACCAGGTTGGGCGTGCTGATACCGGAGATGCGAACGTTCCATTCCAGCCCGTCCAGCATCGCGGAACGCGAGAGGTTGGAGCTGCCGACGTAGCCGGTATCGAAACCGCTCGCGCGGCGAAAGAGCCATGCCTTGGCATGCAAGCGCGTGCGTGAATCCTCGTACCGGACCTTGACCTGAGCGCCGTACTCGCGGACGAGGACGTCCAGTGCACGCCGTTCCGTGGCGCCAACGTACGTCGTGGTGATGACGCGTAGCGGAACGCCCCGTTCGCGGCGTGCGCGCAGCCCCGCGTCCAGCACACGGATGCCGGTGAACCGAACAAACGCGCACAGCAGATCCACGCGATCGGCGCTGGCAAGTTCACTCGAGATCTCGTGTGCCAAGGCCGGCTCGCCCTCGGCGTTCGTCAGAAGCGCGACGTCCGAGAGCGGTGTCTGTGGGTGCGGAGGAGCCTCCATGCCCTGCGGAGCCAGCGACACCAGCTGTGCAAGGGCGCTTATCTGGTCACCCTCCGCCTCGACGCCCTCGCTGATCGAGAGAGTCGAGACGATGAGATTGGCAAACGCCATCCGATCGGCTGGCTTGGTACTGGCCAGCGCCCGAGCGACGGCACTTCCGAGGTACTCGCCCACGACGTGGGGAACGTCCTCCGCACCGATGTCGCGAAACGCTGGCCGCAACGGAATGGCGGCAAGGCGATCATCGAGCCCGCGGGTACGAATCGTCTCGTACACGCCAGCCGCGAGTTCCGCGTCCAGGTCGCTCGTCATGGAGACATCTCAGCACATGGCACCGACAACAATGCCTCCGCCGCACATATCTCGTCACAACTCCAGCGACATTGCGCACAGGTGTTCCCATCGATTAGTTTGCGCCGACTCAATGCATTCAGCCCGTCCGCTCCCGCCGACCCCCGCCCCGCTCCCCCTGCACCACCGTCCCTCCGCCGCTACCGTGACCCCATGCTGGTGACGACGCAGACCGATTCCTGGGGCATGCGCCACGAGATCGACTACGGCGCCGCCGAGCCCGCCCGCTACCGCGCGAGCGCCTGGGGCGCGGGCGGCACGGTCACGCTCGAGGGCCGGGAGCTGCGGCTGCGCTCGTCCACCACCGGCATGCGGCAGGCGCTGCTCGACGGCGAACGCACCCTCGTCACGGCCGAGCACGTGGGCCGCAAGAACTGGTCGGTCACCACCGCCGATGGGCACGTCTTCCGCTTCCGGCGCACGGGGATGTGGAACCAGAGCCACGAGTTCCTCGACGATCAGGCCGCCGCCGGACCGCACGAGACCCGCACGATCCGCATCACCGGCACCGGCCGCACCACGCTCACCGCCGACCTGCCCGGCCTGCCGCCCGAGGCCCAGGTGTGCGTGGCCGCCGTGCTGCTGCACTCCTGGCTGAACAACGCCGTGCTCATCCCCGTCGCTGTGGCGATCTTCGTCCCGCTGTTCACCACGACCCGCTCATGACCCGCCGCCGCCCCGCCCCCTGACCGC
>CAYPQR010000388.1:0-3439 GCA_964412865.1 uncultured Intrasporangiaceae bacterium | reverse complement strand
GAAGGCCAGGTCGCTCTGCGGCACCGCCGCGAGGGCCTTCAGGCGAGCCGCCGCCTGCACGGGTGTCACGTTCAACCCCTCGGCAATCTGAATGACTGCCGCCGAAACCGCCTGCTTGTCCTGCGGATTGGCCGTGAGTTTTGCCTGCGTAGCGGGTTTGATGGCGGCCGCGGTCTTGAGCTCGTCGGAATACTTCGCCGAGAGCCGCTTGGCCTTGGTGACGATGGTGGGGTCCTCGGCCACGGCGGCAACCACGGCATTCTGTGACTGGCTGAGCGCCGGATCCTTGCCGGCGGCGATCTCCGTCACCCGCGGCCCCTGCTCCACGAGTGTGGTCACGGTGTTGACCACCAGCGGCAGGAACAACACGCTGAGAGCGATCACGATCCGGATGATCAGCCCCCACACGGCCAGCCCCGTGGCCGCGAGCGCGGGATTGCGACGCTCCGCGGTCTCGGTGAAGCTGGCCATCCACGGCGCGTAGGCGGTGCCCAGGAATACGGCGAGCAGGCTGAGAATGACGGCGAATGTGCCGAATCCGGTGTCCGGATGCGACGTGCGGGACAAGAAGATGATCGTCATGACGATCGCGCCGATCGCGCCGACGAGCATGAACGGTTTGCGCACGCGCAGCCGGTCGGAGAGCACACCGACGATGATGAGGGCACCGGCGTTGAACGCCCACATGAAGTCGCCGAGGCCGTTGGCCTGCGACAGCGTGAACCCGTAGATCGTCTGGAAGTAGACCGGGAAGAAGCCGACGCCCAGGTAGTAGACGATCAGGAAGACACTGATGGCGAACGACGACAGGATGATGTCGGGCTTGAGCATCTGACGCAGCGGATTCCGCTGCGCCTCCTCGACATCCAGGCCCTTGGCACGCGCCTCGACGAGAGCCCGATCGGTCTCGCTCACCATGACCTGACTGCGCAGCGACGGTGAGAGCTCCCGCAGCAGGAACAGCGCGACGACGGCGATGATCAGGCCGACGATCCCGGTGATCGCGTAGTGATGCTTCCACGGGATGGACTCACCCACGGTGCTGACCTGCACCGCGACGGCCAGGCTTCCGAGCACCGGCCCGAAGGTCCAGGCCCCCATCGCCGTCGCGCGCCCGACCTGGGGGCTGAAGTCACGGATCAGCGCCGGGGTGGCGACCAGGATGACGCCCTCCACCAGGCCGATGGCCACATACGAGCATCCGAAGGCGAACTCACTGCTCGACGCCGGGATCGCGACCAGACACAGGAGGGCCACGATGAACAGTCCGACGGTGACGATGTTGGCTCGCCCGTACCGGTCGGACATACCGGTGGCAAACGAACCGAACGCGCCCAGAGCGAATCCCACCACGCTGATGTTCACGTAGTAGACGAAGGACATGCCGTAGTAGGACAGGATCTGGGTGGCGATCGCACCCGACATGTAGAACTGGTAGTAGAGGACGATCGTCGCCAGGACCACGATCGTGAGCGAGGTGTAGCGCAGCGCCGGGGTCGGGTAGCTGGTGAACTCGCGTCGCCACAGCCGCGCCGGCCCGACTGTCGCAGAGTCGGTCGTCATGGTGTTGCCTTCCCGCAGGTAAGCAAGCGCTTACCTGTAGTTTTACTGTGACACCGGGGCGCGAAGCCGTCAACCGTTTGCGCCCCACGGTTTCGATCAGGAGGTGAGCGGTGACCACCGGATCGGCCGCCGGCCGGGTGCGCGACGCTGCCGTCGAGGCGTTCGCCGAACTCGGTTTTCACGGCACCACCACGCGACAGGTTGCCGCCCGCGCAGGCATGAGCCCGGCCGGCGTCTATGTGCACTTCGCGTCGAAGGAGGAGCTGCTGTTCGACATCTCGCGGCTCGGCCACGAGGTGGTCCTCGCCGAGATGGAGGAGACCTCGACGCACGGGGACACCGCCGGCCGGCGACTGTCCAACATGGTCCACGCCTTCGTCCTCCGCCACGCGCGAAAACACTTGACGGCCCGCGTCGTCAACTACGAACTGGCCGCGTTGCGCCCCGAACACATCGAGGTGGTGACCGAACTGCGCCGTCGCATGACGCGCGTGATGCGCACCGTCATCGACGACGGTGTCGCCGCGGGTGAGTTCCACGTCATCGACCCGTCGATGACGTGCGTCGCCATCATCTCTCTCGGCGTCGACGTCGCCCGGTGGTATCGGGAGGACGGCCGGTGGACACCCGAGGACGTCGCGCTCCATCACAGCAAACTCGCCCTGCGGATGGTGGGCTACCAGGACGCCGACGAGTAGGCCGACCGATGTGACGCGCCGAACGCGGACACACTACGCTGTCACCGCATCGGCCGCGCATCATTCCGTGCCGAGGGCCCTTAGCTCAATGGGTAGAGCAGCGGACTTTTAATCCGTTGGTTCCGGGTTCGAGCCCCGGGGGGCCCACCCCATCCCGCGTGGCGCCGGAAACGAGGCGCGGCCGGTGGAGGTGACGGTCCCCGGAGATGTCCCGGACATGCTGGCCACGGGGTCCTCGCGTGGGTGAGTATGACGGGGCACATCTCGCGCACTCATCGAGGGGAAACCACTCGTGATCGACTGGATCAAACGCATCACGCGCGACGTCGACGACATCGACGTCTCCGTCTTCGAAGGCCTTGCCGCGACACGCAGCCCGTTGCTCGACAAGGTCATGCCCCGGCTGACCGACGCCGCCGATCATTCCGTGCTGTGGTTCGGGGTCGCCGGAGTGCTCGGCGCAAGCCGGAATCGCCGCGCCAAACGCGCGGCACTGCGCGGCATCGCGACCATCGGCGTGACCAGCCTGATCGCGAATCAGGTCGCCAAGCGGACAAATCGGCGTCCTCGACCATCCATCGCCGCCGTTCCACCCGCGCGACTGTCACATCGGCTTCCGGCCTCGACCAGTTTCCCGAGTGGCCACGCCGCGAGCGCGGCCGCCTTCGCGACGGCGGTCGGCCTGGAGATGCCGATCCTGTCCGTGCCGTTGCGCTGCCTCGCGGCGCTCGTGGGCCTGTCCCGTGTCACGACCGGAGCGCACTACCCATCGGACGTTGCGGCCGGTTGGCTGCTCGGCACAGCGGTCGCACAGGCCGGCGCGCGCCTGGTGCCACCTGCGGAGCCGCCCTCCGCCGTACGACGCCCCGACCTCATACACCTGCAGGCGCGGCCGACGGGCTCAGGTCTGGTGCTCGTCGTCAACCCCGCATCGCACAGCGGGGAAGGTGAGCGTGTGCTGGCAAGAGTCCGTGAGGAACTGCCCGACGCCGAGGTCGTGAAACTCTCCGATGCATCCGACATCGAGGCAGTGATGCGCGAATCCGCCTCCCATGCACAGGTCTTGGGTGTCGCCGGCGGCGATGGAACGGTGCGCACCGCGGCCCAGGCGGCCCGAGAGGCGCAGGTTCCGCTCGCGGTGTTCCCGGCGGGCACGTTCAACCACTTCGCGAAGGACG
>CAYPQR010000387.1:0-3440 GCA_964412865.1 uncultured Intrasporangiaceae bacterium | reverse complement strand
CTCGCCCTACTCAGGGCACCGCCTCGCCCTACTCAGGGCACCGCCTCGCATCGCGCTACTCGACCAGCGAGCAGTGGTCTCTTTCACGCGCGAACGCCGTCGGGCGGGTGGGGGTGAAGCCGTCGATCCGCCCCGCGGGACGCCGGCGCGAACTAGGGTCGACCGGGTGAGCACGCAGCCATATCTTCGATACCCACACATCCGCGGCGACCAGATCGTGTTCGTCGCCGACAACGACATCTGGGGCGCCGACGCGTCCGGCGGGCGCGCCTACCGGATCAGCAGCGACCATCTGCCGGCGCAGTCGCCGCGCATCAGCCCCGACGGAAGCACGGTGGCGTGGACCGCCACCCGCGGCCAGGCCCAGGAGGTGTATGTCGCGCCGGTCGACGGCGGGGCGCCACGACGGCTGACGTTCTGGGGCCGGGCCGGCACGTCCGTGCGCGGCTGGGCGTCCGACGACGAGGTGCTCGTGGTCAGCGCGGCCGGGCAGGGAGGCCGGGCGCGCAAGTTCGTGCATGCCGTGCCGATCGACGGGGGGCCGAGCCGCAGGCTCCCGATCGGCTGGGCCGACGACCTGGCGCCGTCGCCCGCCGGCGGGCTGGAGGGCGGTGTCCTGCTGGCGAGCAGCAGCATGTCCGAACCCGCCTGGTGGAAGCACTACCGGGGCGGCACGGCCGCCAAGCTGTGGTGGGACCGCACCGGCGACGGGCAGTTCGAGCGGATCCTCGACTCGCTCACCTCCGGTCTGGTCTGCCCGCTGTGGACCACCACCGGCGATGGCGAACGCATCGGCTTCCTCTCCGACCACGACGGCCGCGGCCAGCTCTACAGTGCGCCCGTCACCGACGGTGCGCCGCAGGCCGACGCCCTCGAACGGCATACCGATCACGAGTTGTATGCGCGCCACGCGGCGAGCGACGGCGCCCGCGTCGTCTATGTGAGCGGTGGGCAGCTGCACCTGCTCGACTCGCTGGCCCCGGGCTCGCGCCCGCAGCCGATCGAGGTGCGCCTCACCGGAGCCCGATCGGCCCTCGGCCCGCAGCACGTCGACGTCGACGCAGCGGGCCTGGAGACGATCGGCACCGACCGCGACGGCAAGGCGTCGGCGGTGGAGGTGCGCGGCCGCGTCGTATGGCTGCCGCACCGCGACGGGCCCGCCCGCGCGCTCGCCGACGACTCGGCCGTGCGCCGCCGCCTGCCGACCGTGCTCGGTGACACCGGCGACGTCGCCTGGATCACCGACGCCGACGGCGACGACTCGATCGAGGTCGGGTCGTCGGAGGGCGGCGAGCCGCGGCGGCTGACCGAGCCGGGCCTGATCGGGCGGGTGCTGGAGATGAGCGCCTCCCCCGATGGGCGGCAGCTGGCGGTCGCGACGCACGACGGCCGGCTGCTGGTCGTCGAGACGGCCGGCGGCCAGGCACCGGCCGAGGTCGACACGACGACGCAGGGCGACATGTCGGGCCTCGCGTTCTCCCCCGACTCGCGCTGGCTCGCGTGGTCGGCGCCCGGCGCGGAGCCGCTGCGGCACATCCGCATGGTCGAGGTCGGACAGATGGGCGCAACGCCCTTCGACGTGACGCCGCTGCGGTTCACCGACACCGAGCCGGTCTTCACCGCCGACGGCAAGCATCTGGCGTTCCTGTCGGTGCGCAGCCTCGACCCGGTCTACGACGCGTTCGTCTTCGACCTGTCGTTCCCCGGCGGCTGCCGGCCGATGCTGGTGCCGCTGGCCGCGTCGACACCGTCGCCGTTCGATCCGCTCGTGGGTGGGCGCGCCGCCACGGCCGACGCGGACACGGGCGAGGGCAAGACCGACGACACGGACGGCGAGAAGGACGCGCCGAAGCCCGTGGTCGTCGACGCCGCGGCGATCGACCAGCGCGTCGTGCCGGCCCCGGTGCCCGCCGACCGGTATGCCGAGCTGCAGGCCGTCGAGGGCGGCCTGGTGTGGCTGCACCAGCCGCGAAACGGCGAACTAGGCGACGACCGCACGAAACTCGACGACGAGCCGGCCCGCGCGAAGCTGGAGCGGCTCGACCTGGCCACCGGCAGGCTCGAGGTGCTTGCGGACGCGGCCGACGGGGTGCGCGCCACCGGTGACGGCAAGCACCTGCTGGTGCGGGATCAGGCCAAGCTGCGGTTCATACCGTCCGGGCGCAAGGTCGAGGACGATGCGCCCGACAACGTGGCGGTCGATCTGGCGCGCGTGCGCATCGAGGTGGAGCCGCAGCAGGAGTGGACGCAGATGCTGCACGAGGCGTGGCGGCTGATGCGCGACCACTACTGGCGGGCCGACATGCGCGGCGTCGACTGGCAGGCCGCGCTCGACCGGTATACGCCGCTGCTGCCGCGGCTGGCGTCGCACGACGACCTGGTCGACCTGATCTGGGAGATGCACGGCGAGCTCGGCACGTCACACGCCTACTGCATGCCCAAGCCCCAGCCGCCGCAGCCCGGCACGGGCCAGGGGCTGCTCGGCGCCGACCTGACCTTCGACGGCGACCGCTGGCGGATCACCCGCATCGTGCCCGGCGAGTCGTCGGAGCCGCGGGCGCGGTCGCCGCTGCTGGCGCCGGGCGTGGGCGCGCACGACGGCGACGCGATCGTCGCGGTCGACGGCCGGCCGACGTCACGGACCCGGCCGCCGGAGGCGCTGCTGCTCGGATCGGCCGGCAAACCGGTGGAACTGACCATCGAGCCGGCAGACGGGAGCGCGACCCGGGCGGTGGCCGTGACGCCGCTGTCCGACGACCTGCCGCTGCGCTACCAGGACTGGGTGGCGGGCCGGCGCGCCATCGTGCACGAGCAGACCGACGGACGGATCGGATACCTGCACATCCCCGACATGGTGTCGGGCGGCTGGGCCCAGCTGCACCGCGATCTGCGCACCGAGGTCGGCCGCGACGGGCTGATCGTCGACGTGCGCGGCAACAGCGGCGGTCATACGTCGCAACTGATCGTGGAGAAGCTGGCCCGTCGCATCATCGGCTGGGACACGGCGCGGCACTGGCACCACACGTCGTATCCGGCCGACGCGCGGCGCGGTCCGATGGTCGCGATCGCCGACATGTATGCCGGGTCGGACGGCGACATCGTCACGGCCGCGATCCGCTCGCTGGGCCTCGGGCCGGTGGTCGGCACCCGCACGTGGGGCGGCGTGGTCGGCATCGACGGGCGGTATGCGCTGGTCGACGGCACCCGGGTCACGCAGCCGCGATTCTCGTTCTGGTTCGAGGACTTCGGCTGGGGCGTCGAGAACCACGGCGTCGACCCCGACATCGAGGTGCAGGTGCCGCCGCAGGACCATGCCGCGGGTCGCGACCCGCAGCTCGACCGTGCGCTGCAGGAGGTGCTGTCGCTGCTGGAGCAGACCCCGGCCAAGACCCCGCCGCCGCTCCCGCCCGTCGAGTAGCCCGCCTCCCCCGCCGAGTGGC
>CAYPQR010000386.1:0-3449 GCA_964412865.1 uncultured Intrasporangiaceae bacterium | reverse complement strand
CCATGTGACATGGCCTCATGGTTCCAGACCGGGATGCTCCCGGTCGACGATTGCCGGAACCGTGCGGCGTTGCTCCACCAAGTCGAGGGTCACAGCGCGTTCGGCGACGTCCGCCGAGACGACCCGGACGCGCACCCGTTCGCCCGGAGCTGCGTGACCGCCGACGCTCGCCACGACCGCGAGGTCGGCGAGGCGCACCACCAGGTTCCCGCCGTCGCGCACGTCGATCACCATGGCGTCCAGTTCCTGCCCGACGTATGCCTGGAGCACGGCCGCCTCCATCGCGTCCGTGCAGGCGTGCTCGATGCGCCCGGCCAGCTGATCGCTACGTGCCATCACCTCCGGCAGCCCGGGCAGTGCCTCGCGCGCCCACTGCGGCACGGCGCGGCCGTCGCTGACCGCCTCGCAGATCACCAGGCCGAACCGGTCGACCAGCCTGCGCAGCGGTGCGGTCACGTGCGCGTAGGGTGCGCCGACGGCCGCCTGATCGACCTGCTGGGGCACGGTGCCGTCGAACGGCGTGTAGCCGGCGCCGCGAAACAGCACGACCGCGTCGTGGATCAGGGCCAGGTGGCGAGGATCGGCCCGATCGAGCCGTGCCAGGAAGTGGCCGTAGTCCTCCTCCGTCGGCCACGGCACCGACAGCGCCGCGGCCTGCCGGCGATACCGTTCCACGTCACGGTCGTCCGGACGCGGCATGGTGCGCAGGATGCCGACGCCTGCTCGCAGCATCAGCTCCGCGGCGCTGATGCCGGTCAGCAGGGAGATCTGCGCGTTCCACTCCTCGCTGGGCACCAGCGGACGGAAGGTGAGCTCGTATTCGCCGTCGCCCCGCGGACGGATCACCTGCTCCGGCATCGGCAGACCTGCGCCGCCGCGCTCGCCCTCTCGCGCGACGCGCAATTGCCCGATCTCCCTCAGCAGCGCAAGCTCCTCCGGTGGATCCCCCGAATCGACCTGCGCCTGCACGTGCTCATAGTCCAGCCGCCCACGGCTGCGGATGACGGCGCGGTAGACGTCGGCGCCGGTGCGGTGCCCTGCGTCATCCAGGTCGATGTCCCACACGTAGGCCGCCCGCCGCCGCCCGGGCAACAGACTGACGGCGTCCTCGCTGAGCAGCGTCGGATGCAGCGGCAACCGCATGTCCGGCATGTAGATGGTCTGCCCCCGCTGCCAGGTCACCCCGTCGAGCGGGCCGCCCGGCCGCACGTAGGCGGCCACGTCGGCGATCGCATAACGGACCCGGTATCCGCCGGGCCGACGCTCGAGGCACATCGCCTGGTCGAGGTCCATCGATCCGGCCGGGTCGATGGTGAAGAACGGCACATCGGTCTCGTCCCTGTCCGGCCACCGTGCAGTTGACACCGCGCGGCGTGCCTCGTCGAGCGCCGCCGCCGGATAGACGGTGGCGACCTCGAGGTCGTCGCGGATCGCGGCGAAGGCCTCCTCCAGCGGGCCCGCGTCGGCTGTGCTTCCGGGCGCGCGCGGCACCCGCAGCGACTGCTTGCGCATGATGCTCACCCTACGAGAGGTGACACCGTGACGCAGACACCGGCGCGGGGTCGTAGTCTCGCCTGGTGCTGATCCTGTTGCCTCCGTCGGAAGCCAAGACCGGCCGCCCGCGTGGTGCGGCCCTCTGCCTCGACCGCCTGCACCTGCCCGAGCTGAATCCGACCCGGGCCGCCGTGATCGACGCGCTTGCCACCGCCAGCGCCTCCCCGAACGCGGCCCGCGCTCTCGGCGTCAGCCCCAATCTGGGCGAGGAGATCGCGCGCAACCTCGAACTGCGCACAGCCCCGGCCATTCCCGTCTCGCGTCTCTACACAGGTGTGCTCTATGACGCGTTGGACCTCGAGTCGCTCGACGCGCGGGCCCGAAGAGCCGCCACTCGCTGGATCGTCGTGCAGTCGGCGCTCTTCGGAGCGCTGCGGCTCACCGACAAGGTGCCGCCCTATCGGCTGTCGATGGCGGTCAACCTTCCGGGGGTCGGCCCCCTCGCCGCGGCGTGGCGCACGCCGCTGTCTCGAGTGATGCCCACGCTCGCCGGATCGGGAGTGGTCGTCGATGCCCGGTCCAGCACGTATGCCGCCGCGTGGACCCCCCGAGACGACGTCGCCGACCGCTGGGTGCAGATCAAGGTGCCCGGCGCGACCCACATGGCCAAGCACACCCGAGGGCTCGTCACGCGCCATCTCGCCGAGCGCGGCAAGTCCGCCTCGGACCCGCAGGAACTCGCCGGCATCGTCGCCCAGGGTTTCGCCGTCGAACTGACACCGCCGGCCCGGTCCGGGCGGGCCTGGACCCTGCACGTCCAGGCGCCATGAGTCAGGCGGGCGACCTCGCGGCGCGGATCATCCCCGTGATGATCTTCCTCGCCGCGATCACTGTGGTCGCCGAAATCGCCCAGATGGCCGGTGTGTTCGACGTCGCCGGCCGCTTCGCCGCGCGCCACGCGCGTCAGCGGGTCTGGCTGATGTGGTGCCAGGTGGCCATCTTGTCGTGTCTCGTCACGATCGTGCTGAGCCTGGACACGACAGCCGTCCTGCTCACCCCGGTGGTCCTCGCGATCGCCAGACAGATCCGGGTGCCCGTCGTGCCGTTCGCTCTCACGACGGTGCTGCTGGCCAATACCGCCTCGCTGCTGCTTCCCGTCTCCAATCTGACGAATCTGCTGGCACTGCACCATTTCGCGGGATACGCCGCCTACCTGCGCGTCGCATGGGCGCCTGCCTCGGCGGCCATCGTGGTCACCCTCGCATTGATCTGGCTCCTGCACCGTCGCACGTTGCGCGGCACCTTCGTGCTCGAGCCGCCCGCCGCGGCGCACGATCCGGTGCTGCTGCGGATCTGCGGAGTCATCTGCATACTCATCGGCCCGGCATTCATCACCGGCGTCACGCCGGCGATTCCCGCGACGATCGCAGCCCTCTCGATGCTGGCGGTCATGGTGTTTCGGCAGCGGGAAAGCATCCGCTCCATCCAGGTGCCGTGGCGGATGATCCTCGCCGTCTGCGCACTCTTCGTGCTGATCGATCTCGCCGGCCGACACGGACTCACATCGTTGTTGCAGCACGCCGTCGGGAACGGCACCGGCCTCGGCGATCTGCTCCGGCTCAGCGCCGTTGCGGCGGTCGGCAGCAACCTCGTCAACAACCTCCCGACCTACCTCGCGCTGGAGCCGACGGCCGACGCGGCCCCGATCCGCTTGATGGCACTACTGATCGGCACCAACACCGCCCCGCTCGTGACGGCATGGGGATCGATGGCCACACTGCTGTGGCGCGACCGATGCCGGCGAGCCGGCATCACCGTTCGGGGCTTCTATGCCCAGAGCAGCCTCGTCGCGGCCGCCTGCCTGGTCTGTGCGACTCTCGCCCTCCACGCCGTCAGCGGATGACCGGTCAAACCACCACTGGCTGGTCGAGTAGGGCGGAGGAGCGAAGCGGGGG
>CAYPQR010000385.1:0-3463 GCA_964412865.1 uncultured Intrasporangiaceae bacterium | reverse complement strand
CCACCATGATGGAGGCCGTCGTCACCGGCGGCACCGGCAAGAACGCCGCCATCCCGGGGGCCAGGGTGGCCGGCAAGACCGGCACGGCGCAGAACGGCGACGGCAAGATCGCCGACGACTGGTTCACCGGGTTCGCGCCGGCCGACGACCCCCAGGTCGCCGTCGCCGTGCTCGTCGAGAACGGCGGCAACATGCCGGAAGGATCCTCGGGTGCCACCGTCGCGGCCCCGATCGCACGCAAGGTCATGGAAGCAGTCATCAAGTGAGTAATCCAGGAGATCAGCTCGGGGGGCGCTACGTGCTCACCGACCGCATCGCGTCCGGCGGCATGGGCGAGGTATGGAAGGCCACCGACACCATTCTCGGCCGCACCGTCGCCCTCAAGCTGCTCAAAAGCGGCCTGACCGACGAGATCGGCTTCACCGAGCGCTTCCGCAACGAGGCACGCCTGTCGGCGGCGCTCACCCACGGCAACATCGCGCAGGTCTACGACTACGGCGAGGACGAGGGCACGGCATACCTCGTCATGGAGTATGTGCCGGGGCTGCCGCTGTCGAAGATCATCGCCGATCGGGCGCCCATGCCCGCCGCCGACACGGTCGGCCTGATCGCGCAGGCCGCGACGGCCCTGTCGGCCGCACACCGCAGCGGCCTGATCCACCGCGACGTCAAACCGGCCAACATGCTGGTCACCCCGGACGGTCTGGTCAAGCTGACCGACTTCGGCATCGCGCGGGCGGTCGGGCAGGCCGCCATGACCAAGACCGGCGAGGTGATGGGCACCGCGCAGTATCTCGCGCCGGAGGCCGCCATGGGGCAGGAGACCAGCGCGCTCACCGACGTGTATTCGCTCGCTGTCGTCGCCTACGAAATGCTCAGCGGTTCGCGCCCGTTCCATGCCGATTCGGCGGTCGCGCTCGCGCTCGCGCACGTCAACCAGCAGCCGCCACCGTTGCCACAATTCGTGCCGCCACCGGTGCGCGCCGTCGTGCACGCCGCGCTCGAGAAGGACCCGTCACTGCGTCCCGACTCGGCCGCCGAGTTCGCCCGTGCCATGCGGCAGGCCGTCGCCGACAGCGCGCGCATGGGCTTCAATCCGTATGCGCCGCCGCCCCGGCCGGCCGGCCCGCCGCAGGGACAGGCCGGTCCGTCGGGCCCCCACTCGGGGGGTTCGGGGCCACAATCCGGCCCGCAGTCAGGGCCGCGGGCCACGCAGGGCCCGCCGTCGGGCCCGCACGGCGGCGTGCGATCGACCCCGCTGCCCGGTTCGTCGGGCACCTCCGGCCCGCAGGGTGCGGTCAGCGGCCCGCAGCAGACCCGCAAGGATGTGACGGTCAAGCAGGCACGGCGCTCTCGCTCCAAGACCTCACCGGGCGCGA
This sequence comes from uncultured Intrasporangiaceae bacterium, assembly GCA_964412865.1. Taxonomy (GTDB): domain Bacteria; phylum Actinomycetota; class Actinomycetes; order Actinomycetales; family Dermatophilaceae; genus Leekyejoonella. The sequence goes on along the minus strand of CAYPQR010000385.1, from coordinate 2,084 downwards.
CGACGGCGACCGAGGTCGAGACCGCCCGGTCCGGCGGCAAACTCATCGGCCTGATCACCGGTGGTGCGGTCGTGGTGGTCGCGATCGTCATCGCGATCGTGCTGCTGACCCGTGGATCCGGCGGTGACCAACCCGAGCAGCAACTGCACACCGGCCCGTTCACCGTGCCCGTGTCGCCGGTCAGCCTCCACCAGCCAGGACATTCCCCGAAGGAGATTTGGTGAGCGATTCGTCCCCACGCATCCTCGGCGGGCGCTACGCAGTCGGCGACCTCATCGGCCGTGGCGGGATGGCCGAAGTGCACAGTGGCTACGACGAGCGACTCGGTCGCACCGTGGCCATCAAGATGCTGCGCGCCGACATGGCACGAGATTCCGTCTTCCTCACCAGGTTTCGCCGGGAGGCACAATCCGCCGCGGGTCTGACGCACCACGCCATCGTCGCCGTCTACGACTCGGGCGAGGATGTCTTCGTCGAGACCGGTGGGGCGAAGATCAACATCCCCTACATCGTCATGGAATACATCGACGGCAAGACGCTGCGCGAGATCCTCGACGAGGAGGGCAAACTCGGCTCCGACGAGGCCGCCCGCATCACACTGGGCGTGCTGTCGGCGCTGGAATACTCCCATCAGAAGGGCATCGTCCACCGCGACATCAAACCCGGCAACATCATGTTGACCCGCGGCGGCAGCGTGAAGGTGATGGACTTCGGCATCGCCCGCGCGCTCGCCGACACCGGCGCGACGATGACGTCGGCGCAGGCCGTCGTCGGCACCGCGCGATACCTCTCGCCGGAGCAGGCGCAGGGTGAGACCGTCGACCCGCGGTCCGACCTCTATTCGGCCGGTTGTGTGCTGTATGAGCTGCTCACCGGCCGCACACCGTTTGTCGGCGAGGCGGTCAGCCTGGTCTACCAGCACATCACCGACCCGCCGAAACCTCCGTCGACGTTCGAGCATTCGGTGCCGCACGGCATGGACGCCGTGGTCGTGCATTCGCTGGAGAAGGCGCGCGACGGCCGCTACCAGAGCGCCGCCGAATTCCGCACCGACCTGCAGACCGTGCGCACCGGACAGCCACCGAGTGACGCTGCGGTCGCCTCGCTGGCCGCGCTCGGCTCCGACACCCAGGCGTTGCACGCCGCGGCGCCGGCCCCGCCGGCCGAGCGCAATGACTCCACGGCCGAGATGTCGCAGGAGGACCACCCGCGCCGGCGTGGCTGGCTGTGGGGCATCGCCGGGTTGTGTGCGCTCGCCGCGATCCTGGGCATCGGCTACCTGGTGATGAACCGGGCCGACAGCACCAAGATGGTGAAGGTGGCGGCGGTCCAGCAGCTCAACGTCGATCGCGCACGCAAGATCCTCAAGGCCGACGGCTTCAAGGTCAAGACCAATTCCACCGAGAACGATGCCGCCGAGGGCACGGTCGTCGATCAGGACCCGAAGGGTGGCACCGACGCGCCGCTGGGCAGCACGATCGATCTGACCGTGTCGAGCGGACCGGGCACCGTCGCCATCCCCGACGTGACGGGCATGTCGCAGACGCGGGCTCGAAGCACGCTGCGCGCCAAGGGATTCACCAATGTCACCGTCGCGTCGGACAGTGTCGACAACACGACCTACACGGAGGGCCGAGTGGCGCGCACCAGCCCGAAGGTCGGCGACGTCATCGACCCGTCCTCGCGGGTCACGCTGCATCTGAGCAGCGGGCAGGTGCAGGTGCCGACCGATCTCGTCGGCAAGGACCCGGCCTCTGCGGGGCAGACCCTGGCCAAGCGGGGTCTGACGAGCAAGGTGGTCTACAGCGACACGTCCGACCCGGACGACTACAACAAGGTGATCAGCGTGCCGCAGGCCGGGGCCACGGTCTCGCTGCACTCGACGGTGCGGCTCATCGTCGGACGGCCCGGGCCGGTCAAGGTGCCGCCGTCGACGGTGACGGTGACGCCGCCGTCGCAGCCGACGCACTCTCCGACCACCTCGCCGACGACTCCCCCCACGACCTCGCCGACGACCTCGCCCACCAGCCCGACCCACACCGCGTCCCCGCCCCAGCACACTCCCTGATCGAGCCTCGCAACCC
>CAYPQR010000384.1:0-3473 GCA_964412865.1 uncultured Intrasporangiaceae bacterium | reverse complement strand
TCAGGGACGGTGGTTTCCGGCGACCAGGTGAGCAGGTGGGTCTGCGTCAGGACGCTGGGAGCGGTGACGACGGTGGGCAGCACGGTGCCTCCCGGCCAGGCGAAACCGTAGCCGTCGACGTGCTCGTCATGGCCCGGCACGAGCACTGCACGTGCGTGGTCGACGATTGTGGCGTGCCTGATCTGTCGGACCAGCAACTCCGCCAGGAAGGAGTCGCGCGAGCGCTCGAGGCGGCGCAGGCCGGCGCCGTCGACCGGGAGGGGCACCTCGGCGAAGTTGCTGAACGGCAGCAGCGCGTCACGCAACAGCACCATCTGATGGATCCACTCGTTATAGAGCATCATCGGGACCGGGCCACCCTGTGGGCCGAGCAGGATGTGGACGGCCGGTGGGATCAGGGTGTGTCCGTCGCAGTGGCTACGCACCAGCAGCGGCTCATTGAGCGGCTCCGGTTGCGCGATCAGCCTGTTCAGCGCCTCGCCTGCCCAGGTCACCAGCGCGTCGTTGATCCGCAGCGCCTGGGTGAGCAACTGTTGGACGGGGCGGCTCGGCGAATTGGGCATCGGCAGAGCACTGTGCGGCCCGTGCAGGCCGAGGGTGACGCGCAACTGCTCGATGAGCACGTCCGGCTGCTGATGGCCGTTCGAATCGAGCACGCCTTGCAGCAGCACAGCGATCGTGTCGACGTATTCCCTTGCGGTTATGCGAGTGTCGGGAGTGAAGGTGTTCCACACCGACCCGCCCAGCGCGGGCTCGGGGTGGGCGATGGTCTCGACGTCCACGTGGGTCATGGACGAACCTCTCTTCTGTCGGTTCGGTGAATGGGTTGTGTTGTCCTTCAGGCGCGTTGCGCGTCGATCACACTCATCGCCAGGTCGATCGTCCGGTGCAGGTCGTCCCGGTCGGGAGCGACCTTGACCGTGACCATGACGCCGTTCAGGACGGTGACCAGGTAGCCGGCCAGAGCATGAGGGTCGGCCTCAGGGCGCAACTCCCCGCGGGTGATGGCCCCGGACAGAGCATCGGTCAGGGCCTCGGTGTTGGCCCGCTGCATCCCGCGAGCGAACTCGGCGGCCGCCGAGTCGGCGGGCAGGCGTTCACCGATCGTGTTGACCATCAGGCACCCCCGCTGGAGCGGGTCGGCCAGAGCTTCGTCCAGGCGGCCGATCAGGAATGTGCGCAACGCACCGCACACCGACTCCTCGGAAGCCAGCGCGTCGTGAAGGAATTGCAGGCCGCGCTCGCGATACTGCTGCAGCGCCGCCGCATACAAGCCGTCCTTGCTGCCGTAGGCCTTGTAGATCGACCCCATGCCCAGCCCGAGCCGCTGGGAGATGGTCGCCGAAGGAGCTCCGGCGTACCCCTGCTCCCAGAACAGGTCCATGGCCCGGCGGGCGATCTCGGTCTTGTCGAACGTGCGCGGTCGGCTCATGACCAGAACCGTACCCGATAGTGGAATAATAATTCAACCATGACTCGAAACCCGCTCCACGGAAGGAATCACGCCATGGCCGAAACGGCCCCGACTCTGGGGCTCGGCGATCCCTGCCCTCTGGAGCTTCATGCTCGCCGAACGCGAGAGAGGTCTCGGCACCGCGTGGACGACGGCGCATCTGACCTACGAGCGCGAGATGGCCGATGTGTTCAGGTTGCCGTATGACCGGGTCGTGCAAGTCGCTCTGACACCCGTCGCCTACACGATCGGCACAGACTTCCGGCCTGCGAAACGCGCTCCGGCTCAAGGGTTCACGTATTGGAACCGCTGGTAGGTGCGCGGCCGGGCGGCGCGCGACATACGCGGGGTAAGAGACGCGCACACGCCGTCTCCGCACCGCATCGTCGACACGCCGCGCCGCCACACCGATCACGCCTCTGCGTCATTCATCGAGGAAGCTGCGACTCCTCCCACCCGTGAACGACGATCTTGCCGACGGTATGGCCGCCTTCGACCAGTGCGTGCGCCTCGCGGATCGTCGCATCCGAGATCGGCGTCAGCGTGCGAGTCATCGTCGCCTTGACGCGTCCCTCGTCGACGAGGTCGGCCACGCGATCCAGGAGCCGGTGCTGCTCGACCATGTCGGATCTCTGCTCGAGGGGGCGGGTGAACATCAGCTCCCAGTGCCAGGCGATGGACCGGCCCTTCAGCGGCGACACCTCGCGCGGGCCGTCGTCGATCGCGACGATGTGACCGAAGGGGCGAACGATCTGCGCATAGGCCCCGACCTGCCCTTCCGAGTAGGCGGTGAACAGCCAGTCCACGCCTTCCGGCGCGACGCCGAGAACGTCGGCGGTCAGGTCACCGTGATGGTCGACGACGTGTTCCGCTCCGAGGTCGCGCACCCATGCGGCGCGCTCGTCGTCGGAGGCGGTCGCGATCACGGTGACATCGGGCAGGAGGGCCTCGGCCAACTGGAGCATGATCGACCCGACTCCCCCGGTTGCGCCGATCACCAGGAGCGTCCCGACGGAGGACTCGGTGAGACCGAGATGGTCGAAGAGGCTCTCCCAGGCGGTGATCGCCGTCAGCGGCAACGACGCGGCGTCAGGGAACGACAGGCTCGCCGGCTTGCGCCCGGTGATCCGCTCGTCGACCACGTGCAGGCGCTGGTTCGTTCCCTGCCTGCCGATGCTGCCGGCGTAATAGACCTCGTCACCCGGGGCGAACAGCGTCACGGCCGAACCGGTCTCGCGCACGGTGCCGGCGGCGTCGAAGCCGAGCACCGAGAACCCGTCGGCCGGCCGCCCGACGCGCAGCTTCACGTCGACGGGGTTCACCGAGACGGCCTCGACCTCCACGAGCAGATCATGCGGTCCGAGTTCGGGGACGTCGACCTCTCGTGTGACAAGCGCTTCGGGGTCGGTGATGGGCAGGTTCTTCTCGTATCCGATGGCGGTTGTTGTCCTCATGCCTCGATACTTCCCGAAGCTCACTGGTTACCGTCAAGGGACCCTACTTCCCATTTGATACCGTCGCCATGTGAGCCAACGGTCCGACGAGTGCGCGCGCAACGACGTCTACGCCTCGATGTGTCCCTGCCGAGAGATGCTCGACCTGCTCGCCAACAAGTGGAGCGCTCTGGTCATCGGTGCACTCGAGGACGGCCCACAACGCAACGGACAACTCAAGCGCAGACTCGAGGGCATCAGCCCGAAGGTCCTGTCGCAGACCCTGAAACGGCTCGAGGACCACGGATTGCTCACTCGCACCGTCTATCCCGAGGTTCCGGCTCGCGTCGAATACGAACTCACCGACCTCGGCCACAGCTCCGCCCGACCGTTGAAGGAGCTGCGCGACTGGGTGGAGCAGAACGCCGGCACCAGCCGGTAAGCGCCGAACCACCGGGCCGGCGATGCGGAGCCACTGACCGGAGAATCCCCTGGGCTGGTCGAGTAGCCGCGATGCGAGGGACGAGCGAGCGGCAATGGGGGCACCTCCCGCACAGAGCGCAGCGCGCGGGGGAGCGAGACCTCGC
>CAYPQR010000383.1:0-3478 GCA_964412865.1 uncultured Intrasporangiaceae bacterium | reverse complement strand
GTATCGACCGAGGCACGAGGGAGAACTTGGTGGGGTTCACGACGTCATCGCCGCCATCAGGCCGCGCACCGCGGGCTCGGTGACGTGGAACAGCGGCACCGGGTCGACGCCGACGACGACGGCCGCGATGACAAGGACACCGACGACGGTCCACTCGAGGCCGTGGGCGTCGGCGGATGCGGTGGGCACGAGGACGGTCTCGTCGGAGTCGCCATGGCTGCCGGCCCATACCCGGCGCAGCACTCGCAACGAATACGCCGCGGCGAGCACCGTGCCGGCCGCGGCGGCCGCGGCCAGCGCCTTGAACCAGGTGTCCGGTCGGTCGGCTGCCGCGCCCCACGCGGAGAACATGGCGAGCACCTCGCCCCAGAATCCGATGAGTCCGGGCAGGCCGAGTGAGGCCGCGAACCCGACGACCAGCGCGAATCCCAGGCGGGGGCTGACACTGCGCAGCGCCTGTCGTGCCACCCGCAGGTCGTCGCCGCCCCAGCGATGCTTCAGGCCGCCCACGACTGCGAACAGCAGCGCCGAGACGACCGCATGCCCGATGTTGCCGAATAGGGCCGCCTGCAGCCCGAGCGCCGTACCGCTGGCGATCCCGAGCATGACGAATCCCATGTGCGCCACCGATGACCATGCGACGAGGCATTTGAGGCTGCGTTCGACCAGACAGACCAGGCCGCCCCAGAGGATGCCGATCACGGCCGCGGTCCCGACATACGGCGAGAGCGTCGCCATGCCCTGCGGGAGGGGGGCGACGACGAGGCGGACGATGCCGTAGGTGCCCATCTTCAGCAGCACCGCCGCCAGCAGGATCGAGCCGGCCGTGGGTGCGACCGTATGCGCGCGCGGCAGCCACGAGTGCAGCGGCCACATCGGCACCTTGATGCCCAGGCCGACCAGCAGCAGCGCCGCGACGGCCGTCTGCGCGGTGCCGGACATCCCGCTGCCGTGGGCGAGCACGGACAGGTCGCTGGTGCCGGTCGCGAAGACCATGGCGAGGATGCCGATCAGCATCAGGGTCGAGCCGAGCACCGTGTAGAGGATGAACATGGCGGCGGCGCGGCGGCGCTCGGCCGGGTCGCGGTCGTCGCCGAAGCGGTGGATGAGCACCCACATGGGCACCAGGACGATCTCGAACGCGACGAAGAAGACGAGGGCGTCCTGGGTGATGAAGGTGAGCAGCGCGCCGCCGATGACCAGCAGCAGGCAGCCGTAGTAGGTGCCGGGTGCGCCGCCCTTCGGCAGGTGGTGCCGGCCGTGCAGCACGACGAGCACGCCCAATGCCGCGGTGAGCACCAGCAGCGGCGCGTTGATGCCGTCGACGGCGAGGTGCAGCCGCATCCCGATCGCGGGCACCCAGCTGTGGTCGAGCACCGGGCGCGCCCACACGCAATAACACGTTGCGACCAGCGCGGCGACCGAGGCGATCAGAGCCGCCAGGAAGGTCGTCTCGCGCCCGGCCGTGCGCGGGTGGCCGGCCCCGACGATCAGGGCCACACCGACGGCGATCGGCGCGAGCGGTGCGACCAGGAGCGCGGCTACCACAGCGCCACCCCCAGCACCCCGACCACGATCAGCCCGCCCGCGAGCGCGACCACCCCGGAGGTCGGCCTGCGATCGTGAACGGCCAGGCCGCGGAGGGCAAGTGCCCACAACCCGCGCGCCGCGGCGAGCACGCCCCGGTCGAGGAGGCGGTCCAGCGCCGCGACCCGGCCGGCCAGGGCGGTCACCGGTCGGCCGACCAGAGCCACGTATGCCGTGTCGGCGCCGAGCCCTCGGATGCCGCTGGTGCGGATGCCGCGCGGCACCCGTTCGGCGGCGTCGCCGTAGATGGTGCCGAGCGACATGACACGCACGAGCACGGCGACCCCGGCCATGAGCATCAGCGTCGCCCCGATCAGCCACAGGTTGGCGCCACGCCAGTCGAGGTGCAGGAACGGCGCGAAGATGATCGCGCCGCCGCAGATGGTGAGCAGGGAGAGCACGCCCATCCCGAAACGAGCGAGCCATCCGGGACGGCGCGGCGCCTCGACCGTCTCGACGACCTCGGGCACGACCACGGGCGCCTCCGGCACGATCTCGTGCCCGCGCGCGTCGACCTGCGGCGAGGTCTCGAGGATCTCGGCGATGCCGACGTCCTCGATGTCGTAGGAGTCCTCGAGGGTCGCGGCGGCCTGCTGGCGCTCGGCGATGGTCTGGTGTTTGAAGATCAGCCAGGCGCGCATGCAGTAGGCCGTGGTGAGTGCCACCATCACGACGAGCACGATGAAGCCGATGCGGGCGATCGGGTCACCGTCGGCGCCGCGGCGGGCCGCCTCGTCGATGATGAGGTCCTTGGTGGCGAACCCCGACAGTGGTGGCACACCGGCCAGTGCCAGCAGCCCCACCCCCATGTATCCGCTCACGGCCGGGTGCCGCAGCAGGGAGCCCGACATGCGCGGCACGACGTTGCCGGCCACGAGCACCGACAGCCACCCGAGTGCGAGGAACAGCAGCGACTTGAACATCGCGTGCGACAGCAGATGCAGCACCCCGAGGTCGCCGCTCGCGCCCGGCGGCACCAGGCTGAGGGCCAGCAGCATCAACCCGACCTGGGAGATGGTCGACCAGGCGAGCAGCCTCTTCAGGTCCTGCTGCAGGAACGCCATCGCCGCGCCGAGCAGCGTGGAGGCCGAGGCGACCACCAGCAACACCGCGCGGGCGACGTCCGACGCCTCCGTCAGCGGCGCCAGCCGACTCAGCACGATCGTGCCCGCCGCGACCATCGTGGCGGCGTGGATCAGCGCCGACGCGGGCGTCGGCCCCTCCATCGCGTCGGGCAGCCAGTCCTGGAACGGCACCTGGGCCGACTTGCCCGCCACGCCACAGATCACGCAGATCAGCGCGACGGTCAGCGCCGTGCCGTGACCGCCCGGCCCCTGCACCGCCCAATGTCGCAGGACGTCGTGGATCTGGGTGCTGCGCGCCCCGATGGCGAGCGCGATCAGCCCGATGAAGAACGGCGCGTCGGCGAACCGGGTGACCATGAAGGCCTTGAACGCGGCACGGCGGGCCGCCTCACGGCCGGAGTCGTGCCCGATCAGCAGGTACGAGCACCAGCCCATGATCTCCCAGCCGACGATGATCAGCAGCAGGTCGCCGGAGAGGACGACCAGCTGCATACCGGTGGTGAACAGCCCCACCGTCGCGGCAAATACGCGGTATCGGCCGTTGTCGGCGAGATACCACACGGTGAACAGCTGGATGACCAGCGACACCAGCGCGACGGCGACGGCCACCACGGCCACCAGGTCGCCGACCTGGAGTTGCAGCGGGATCGTGAACGGTCCCCCGGTGGGCAGGCCGCCCAGCGTCTCCTGCACGGCAGGTGCCTTGCCCCGCAGCTGTCGCACCAGCAGGGCGACCGCCGCGATCAGTCCGAGCAGGCCCCCGAACCCGGCGAGGTATGCCGTGGCCCGGCGGCCGCGCCGCACCA
>CAYPQR010000382.1:0-3480 GCA_964412865.1 uncultured Intrasporangiaceae bacterium | reverse complement strand
CCGATGCCGTCGACGCGCAACTCGCCCACCGGCAGTGGGAGGGCTACTGCCAGGCGCTGCGTGATCACGCATGGCAACTGATCGAGGCGCCGAGCGCCGACGACTGTCCTGACGGAGCCTTCGTCGAGGACCAGGTCGTCGTCTACGGCGACGTCGCCGTCCTCTGCCGCAGTGGTGCCCCGGAGCGCCGGGCGGAGCAGACCGGCCTGCGCGCGCTGCTGGAGGGCGCGGGATACCGCTGCGTCGCCATCGACGCGCCCGGCACCCTGGACGGCGGTGACGTGCTCAAGCACGCGGGCACCATGTGGGTCGGGCGCGGCGGCCGCACCAACGACGAAGGCATTCGGCAGCTCGCTGCTGCGCTCGAGGGTCTGCACGTCGACGTGGTCACCGTGCCGCTCACCAAGGTCCTCCATCTGAAGTCCGCGGTCACCGCCCTGCCCGACGGCACCGTGATCGGCTGGGATCCGGTCGTCGACGACGCGTCGGTCTTCGAGCGGGCCGGATATCTCGCGGCGCCGGAGGAGCACGGCGCCCACGTCGTGCTCCTCGGAGGAAACGACGTCCTGATGTCGTCCAGCGCCCCGCGCACCGCCGCCGAGTTGCGTGAGCGCGGCCTCGACGTGACGAGCGTCGACATCGGCGAATTCGAGAAGCTCGAGGGCTGCGTCACGTGCCTGTCGGTGCGACTGCGGGGCTGAGCGAACCTCAACCCGCCGACGCGAGCACGTTCGCGGCGTCACCCGCCAGGCCCTCGAATCCGGATGGCGAGATGCCGCCCGCGGACGACGCCAGGATCACCAGCAGCTGATCGCGGTGCCCCATCCGCGCATACCAGCTGCCGGTCTGCACTCCGGCCACCGTGCCGCCCTTGAACGCCGTATGGTGCCAGGCGCTCGGCACACGCAGACCCGCGTCGGGCGCTTGCAGGATCCGCCGAAGCGGCGTCAGGCCGGGCCGCGCGGCGCGCAGATGCAACAAGGCGGTGACCTTTGCGATGTCGGAGGCGGTGGCGAGATAGCCCAGCCCGCGCTGCCACTGCGGGGTGGCGCTGCTCAAGTCCGGCGCGGTGGCGCCTTCTTTGTCGGCGAGACGCAGCAGCCGTGCCTGCTCGCGCCGGGACGCATGCGAATAGCGCGCACGGGCGCGGACGGCGTCCGGATCGGGCGACCACTCGAGCCACAGGTCCTGTTTGATCGTGGGAAACGGTGAGAGCAGCTGCGGATGCGAGCATCCCGCATCGCGCACGGCGCGCGCGAGTGCGGCCTGCCCGACGGTGCGGATGAGCAGGTCGGTGGCGGTGTTGTCGGATAGGTGAATCATCATGGTCGCCGCCTCGCGGACGCTCACCCTCGCGCCCGCGGGACGTCCGATCAGGGAGCCGCTTCCGGCGGCCTTGTCCGCATCACGCAGGGTGAGCTTCGTGTGCCAGGTCAGGCGGCCCGCGTCGATGGCGTCGGCGACGGCGTACAGCACATAGAGCTTGACCAGCGACGCGAGCGGTCGGGCGTCCGCAGGCCCCGACTGGTGCTGGACGGTGATCGTGCGCCCCGACACCGTCGCCGCGTAGATCGCGACGTGCGGTGCCACGGACCGAGCCTGCGCCGCGATACGCCGCCACCGCCGGTCCGGTGAGCCGACGGATCGTTCGGACAGACGGTCGGCGGCGAATCGCGCCGTCACCGGCGACGTGGTCGGTGACGGCGGGTGGTGTGTCGTCGTGCCGGCGTGCGGCCGGCGGTCCTGGGTCGAGCACGCCGCGAGCGGCAGCAGCGCGGCGCCGGCGATCAGGTCGCGTCGTCGGATAGGTATCGCTCTTTCGGGTTCAGGCCTGCGGGTCGAGCAGGATCTTGCCGGCCGCCCTGCGCTCGTCGAGGGCGCGCAGCGCCTCGGCCGCGTCGGCCAGGGGCAGCACGGCTCCGATGGGCGGGTCGATCGTCCCACCTTCCCACAGACTCATCAGCTGACCCCACTGGGCCGCGAGCGCCTGCGGCCGATTCATCCAGTCGGCGCCCCAGCCGACGCCGACGACGTCGAGGTTGTTCAGCAGCAGCCGATTGACCTTAACCTGCGGGATGCTTCCCGCCGTGAAGCCCACGACCAGGGCACGTCCCTCGGGACGAAGGGAGCGCAGCGAGTCGGTGAAGCGGTCACCGCCGACCGGGTCGAGCACGATGTCGACACCGGCCCCGCCGGTCAGCTGCTTGGCGGCATCCTTGAAGCCGTCGGCGAGCACGACCTCGTCGGCCCCGGCGGCGAGCGCCGTCTGCTGCTTCGCCTCGGTCGACACGACCGCGATCACCCTGGCACCGGCCGACTTGGCGACCTGGATGCCCGCGGTGCCGATACCGCCTGACGCACCGTGCACCAGCACCGTCTCACCCGACTTCAGCCGGCCACGGTGCAGCAGCGCGAACAGGCAGGTGAGATAGTTCATCGGCAGCGCCGCCGCGACATCGAAGCTCATCCGGTCGGGGAGCGGAAACGTCATCGCCTCGGGCACGCAGACCTGCTGCGCGTAGCCGCCCAGCGTGCTGAACGCCGCCACGCGCCGGCCGGCCTCCAGGCGCGACCCGGCCGGTGCCTCACGCACCACACCCGAGACCTCCGCGCCCGGCACGAAGGGCAGTTCCGGCTTCATCTGGTATTGCCCGCGGCTCTGCAGCAGATCGGGGAACGTCACCCCGGCCCGCCGCACCTCGATGAGCACTTGATCGGCTGACGGGGAAGGGTCGGCGACATCGGTGACGGCGACGGCGGACGGGCCGTCCAGACTCGTGATCTGTGCTGCGCGCATAAGGGTCTCCTCGGATCAGCGATAGGTGATCATGTCGGGGTCGTGTTCCAGGTGGGCGTGCCCATTGAATGACACGAGAGTCGGGCCCTGGTCGCTGCACACGACCTTGGTCACCGACGAGTTGACGGTGACCGTGTTGAGCCGGGACCACGCGAGGCTTCCATCGGTGAGCAGCGCCGAGGCGACCGCGCCGATGCATCCGCCGGAGGTGACGACCAGCGTCGTCCCGTCCAGGCCCGTCGCGCGGTGCAGGGCGGCATCGACCCGCCGGCCGAATGAGGCGAACGTCTCGGCGTAGTCGTCGTCATGGTCGCCGGAACTCCACCGCGAGGTCGCCTCCAGGAACATCTTCTGGAAGGCACGGTGGGGCTTCAGGGTGCGGGCCAGGTCGGCCTTCATCACGGTCGGCCGGCGGTATGCCGGGCGGTGGGCGGCGATCACCTGCTGATGATCGAACTCGGCCCAGCCGACGTCGATGCCGAGCGGGAGATCCCAGCCCGCGGCCTCCACGATGCCGTGCGCGGTCTGTTCGTGGCGCCGCATACCGCCGTGGATGATGCGGTCGGGGCCGATCCCGCGAGCCGCCAGCGCACTGCCGAGCAGGCGCGCCTGAGCGCGTCCCCGGTCTGACAGTTCGTCATAGTTGCGTGCGCCGAACGACGCCTGGCCGTGCCGCACCAGCA
>CAYPQR010000381.1:0-3483 GCA_964412865.1 uncultured Intrasporangiaceae bacterium | reverse complement strand
GGCAGGCTGTCGCTGAGCTCGTCGACGACGAGCGTGTCGTGGCGGACCTGGCCGGCGCGGAACGCGGCCCGCCCGACCATGTGACTCGCGATCGGCGAGGTGATCAGCTGGAACAGTGCCACCATCGCCAGCAGCCCGATGCTGCTCGTGTCGCGCAGCTTCAGGGCCAGGCCGAGCAGGATGACCATGAGCCCGAGCACCTGCGGCTTGGTCGCCGAATGCATGCGGGTCAGCACGTCGGGGAAGCGCAGCACGCCGATCGCCGCGATGAGGGTGAGCAGTGCCCCGATCATCAGCAGACAGGCCGCGGCGACGTCGGCGACGGCATCCCAGTTCATACCGAGCACCCCGGCGGACGAGTGGGAGAGCGTCGTGGTGCTGCTGTCATGACGGCTCCTCGTTGTCGACGTCGTCACTGCCTTGTGTGAAGCGCGCGATGCTGACCGATCCGACGAAGCCGAGCAGTGACAGCACGACCAGGATCGGCAGGGTGCTGGTGTGGTGGTGCGCTGCCGCCTCGAGTGCGAGGGAGCAGATCAGCACGGCGACGAGCACGTCGAGTGCGACGATCCGGTCGAGCATGGTGGGGCCGAGCGCGATCCGGATCATCAGCAGCAGCGCCGACAGCGCCAGGATGGCCACGCAGATGATCAGGACGACGGTCATGGTGCCTCCTTCTCGGACTGCTCGAGATGGCCGGTATGGGTGCCGAATGCGAGCACGACCCGTCGCTCGAGGGCCATCACCTGGGCACGCATCGCCGACACGCCGGCTTCGTCGCGCGCGTCCAGGACGTGCAGGAACAGCGTGTGGGTGGACCGGCGAGCCTCGACCACCAGACTGCCGGGCACCAGCGACACCATCTCGGCCACCACGGTGAGGACGAAGTCGGACTCGGTGCGCAGGTCGATTTCGATCACGGCGTTGCGTGGTTGCCGCCCGAACTGCACCGTCACCCAGGCCACGTGCACGCTCGCGGCCACGACGTCGGCCAGGAATCGCAGCGCCAGCCAGACGAGCCGCAGCGGCCGGACGTGCAGGTCCATCCGCAGCCGGGGGAGAGGGAACACCAGGCACACGACCACCGACACGATCACGCCGCCGACGACGACGATCGGCGAGATCGAGCCCCAGAGCGCGATCCACACGATCGTCAGCCAGACGATCACCGGCCACTGCAGGGTCCTCGCACGACGGCGCGGTTCGGTCGAACTCATCGCGATCCCCCATGCAGCACGGAGGAGACGTAGACCTGCTGGTCGAGGATGTCGTGGGCGGCGCGGGAGGTGTAGTCGAACAGCGGCCCCGCCACCACGCTCAGTGCGAGGCTGAACGCGATCAGCGCGCCGGTGGCACCGACCATGGTGCGGGGCAGCCGGGTGGGCAGCGCATCCGCCTCCATCAGCTGGTGCAGATCCTGGGTCGCGGCGTCCTCCTCGTCGAGGATGCTGCGGGCCTCTGCGAGGTCCTGAGCGCCGAACACACTCGATCCGACGTGCACGTGCTGGCGGTGGCGGGTCACCGGCTCTCCTCCGTGGCCGGCCTCCGAGAGCCGCTGGGCCATCTCGTGGGCCTGCTTGGGCGTCCGCCAGTAGGCGAGGTTCCAGGCCTTCGCCACGGCATACAGCGTGAGCAGGCTGGTGAGGATCCCGGCCGCGACGACGGCGTATGCCAGCGGGCTGCCCACCCGCAGACCGGCGTCGGTGAGCGCGACCTTGCCGAGGAACCCGGACATCGGCGGTATGCCGGCGAGGTTCATCGCGGGCACGAAGAACAGGATGCCGAGCACCGGCGCCAGGCGCGCCAGGCCGCCGAGCCGGAGCAGACTGGTGCTGCCGGCGCGGCGTTCGATGAGTCCGAGCACCAGGAAGAGGGCCGTCTGGATCGTGATGTGGTGCACCACATAGAAGATCGCGCCCGAGTATCCGATCCGGGTGCCGAGTGCGATGCCCAGCATCATGTAGCCGATGTGGCTGACCAGCGTGAACGAGAGCATCCTCTTCAGCTCGGTCTGCGCCACAGCGCCGAGGATCCCGATCAGCAGTGTCAGCAGCGCCGCCCACAACAGCAGGTCGGTGAGCGGGCTGCGGGGGAACAGCAGCGTCTGGGTGCGGATGATCGCATAGATGCCGACCTTGGTCAGCAGACCCGCGAACACCGCGGTCACCGGGGCGGGCGCGGTGGGGTAGCTGTCGGGCAGCCAGAATGACAGCGGGAAGACCGCCGCCTTGATGGAGAACGTCGTCAGCAGCAGCAGTTGCAGCACGAGTTGCACGTCGGGGGACAGGTCGCCCAGCCGTTGCGAGAGCTGGGCGAGGTTGAGGGTGCCGGTCGCGGCATACACCGCGGCGAGCGCGATGAGGAAGAGCGACGACGACACCACGTTGACGATGACGTAGATCGTGCCGGCGCGGATCCGGGCGCCGGTGCCGCCGAGGGTGAGCAGCACGTAGCTGGCGAAGAGCAGGATCTCGAAGCTGACGAAGAGGTTGAACAGGTCGCCGGCCAGGAAGGCGTTGGAGACGCCGGCCGACAGCACCAGGAACGTCGGGTGATAGATCGACACCGGGGTGCCGTGTTCGTCTCCGGTCATGCCCTGACCGAGCGAATAGACCAGCACCGCAAGGGTGACGACGGCCGAGACGAGCAGCATGATGGCGGACAGCCGGTCGGCCACGAGGGAGATCCCGAGCGGCTTCCACCCGCCGATCCAGACCACCTGCGGGCCGTTTCGGCCGGCCTCGACCACGAGCACGGCCGCGACGACGACGACCACGGCGAGCACGGCGGTGCTGACGACGCGCTGGGCGGTGGGGAAGCGGCCGAGCACCAGCGCGGCGCCCGCCGCGAGGAGCGGGAGGATCACCGGGATCGGCACGAGGGCGTTCATCGCGGTCGTCCCTCCTCCTCGGGCTCGTCCAAGGCGTCCTCGGCGTCCCCGCGCAGCGACAGGTCGAAGCTGTCCGAGCTCTCGTCGGCGGCCGCCAGGCGCCGGATCGCAGCGTCCTCGATGTCGTCCTGCACGTTGTCGTGGCCGTTCAGCTGCCAGCTTCGATAGGCCATGGCGAGCACGAATGCGGTGGTGGCCAGGCTGATCACGATGGCGGTGAGCACGAGCGCCTGCGGCAGCGGGTCGCTCATCGGGGCGTGCCCGTGGGCTCCGATGATCGGTGATCGGCCGGCGGGGCCGCTGGCGATGAGGAACAGCAGGTTGACGCCGTTGCCGAGCATCAGCAGACCGACCAGCACGCGACTGAGGCTGCGTTCGAGCACAAGGTAGACGCCGCAGCCGATCATCGCGGCGGCCGCCAAGATCAGGGCCACGCTGACGCTCATCCGGGTCCCCCGCAAAGTATCGAGCTGGCTGGTCGAGTAGCGCGACGCGACGAAGGAGCAAGCGCGTATCGAGACCTCCGAGCAGGCGCTGCCAAACCGGCTGGTCGAGTAGCGAGCGCCCCAGCGCGAGCGAATCGAGCGGCCGCG
>CAYPQR010000380.1:0-3485 GCA_964412865.1 uncultured Intrasporangiaceae bacterium | reverse complement strand
CACGCTGCGCATAGCAGCACCAGCACTCCCCACAGCACGACTCGCGCAGCGCGACGCGGCCGAGCCCCATCGGCAGACATGGGGGCCATGATGCCTCACCCAGTCAACATCCGGTGCACGTGCCGCAAGAGGATCGGCGTAGGGCGCGCGAGGTCGCGTTTTCTGGCCTCTGCCGACGGCGAGAGCGCAAAAGGTAGGCTCAAAATCGAAAATGGGGCCAGGTATTGCGACCTCGGCGAGCCGTAGGGGCCTGAATTGCGATCTCGATGACCGCGAGAACGTCACCGCAAGCGGAACCCCAAACGGCGACGTCGCAGGTCAGTGCACGAATTCAGTCCCGACGCGGCGACGCCCGCCCCGTAGGAGTCGTCCGGAATCCGCCACCGGGACCGGGGCGTCCCACGGCACAGGTCGCTCGTCTCCCCGCGCCTCGCCTCGGCTCGAAACCATCGGCACGACCTCAGCGAGTCGCGTCGATGGTTCCGAGCCGTGAATTGGGCCGAGTCCGCGCGTGACGTGTCATGGCGCGGCGATCATCACTGAGTCGGGGCCGCGGAGACACTCCACCAGGCACCGCGTGCCGCTTCCTGCTCATCGTCCCGCCGTGGAAATCGCCGGCCGTGAGCAGCTCAGAGATGCAACGCCCCAAACGCCTCAGGTGGACAGGTTGTGTATTCCTGAGCGCATCGGGTCGTCCACGCCCGGAGTGGTGCGCCCGTGGATCGAGACACCGGCGGTCTCGGGCACCTTGACCAGCGCGATCATGCCGATGACCATGGCGGCCATCAGATAGAACGCCGGCATGAGACGGTTGCCGGTCGCACCGACGAGCGCGTCGTTGACCGCCGACGCGGTGCCGCCGAAGGCCGCCGTGGCGACGTTGTAGCTGATCGCCATACCGGCATAGCGCACGTGCGCCGGGAACATCGCCGGGAAGGTCGCCGAAATCGTGCCGAGCTGCGGAAGGAAGATCAGTCCGAGCACGGTGAATCCGACGATCGCCCAGCCGAAGCCCTCACCCATCACCCAGAAACAGGGCACGGCGACGATGAAGATCCCGATGAGGGAGAACCACCACATGGGTTTTCGTCCGACGTGGTCGGAGGTCGCGCCGGCGATCCAGATCAGCGCCATCATGACGAGCTGACCGACCAGGGTCACGATGTCCGAGTTGGTCTGGGTGATGCCGAGCGAATTGTGCATGTAGGTGGGCATATAGGTCAGCAGTGTGTAGTCCGCGATGTTCAGCGCGATGACGAGGCCGAAGAGCCTGATGATCGGCTGCCAGTATTCCCGCAGCAGGTCCTTGAGGGCGCCGCCGGCACTGGCCGCGACCTCCTGCTTCTCCTCGAGTTCCCGGAAGACCGGGGTGTCCTCCATCCGGGTGCGCAGGTAGAGACCGATCAGGCCGAGCGGCAGCCCGATGAGGAAGGGGATGCGCCAGCCCCAGGACGTCATCGCCGAGTCGCTCAGCGCGGTGCGCAGGATCAGCGTGATGACGATGCCGCCGCTGAAGCCCAGGAGGGTGCCGAACTCCAGGAACGAACCCCAGAAGCCGCGCTTCTTGTCAGGGGCGTACTCGGCCATGAACGTCGCCGCGCCGCCGTATTCGCCACCGGTCGAGAATCCCTGCACGACACGCAGGAGGATCAGCAGGATCGGCGCCCAGAGGCCGATCGAGTCGTAGCTGGGGATGACGCCGACGAGGAAGGTGCCGAGGGCCATCAGGATGATGGTCATCGCCATCACCTTGTTGCGGCCGAGTCGGTCACCGATCGGGCCCCAGACGATCCCGCCCAGCGGTCGCAGGACGAACGAGACCGCGTAGACGAGCAACGTCGCGATGGTCTCGTACTTGCCCGGGAAGAAGTTGCTGCCGATCTCGGCGGTCAGATAGGCGTAGACGCCGTAGTCATACCACTCGGTGGCGTTGCCGATCATCGACGCGCCGACGGCGCGGCGTAGCACCTTGTTCGGTACGGGTTGCTCCGATGTTGTTGTGTTGGCTCCCATGCGGTCCTCCTGACTGGGACCGCTCTCCGTAGGACGGATCCGCGCGGTCCGGTGATCGCTGTTGGCGGCTTGGGAGACATTGCCGCTGATGTGGCCGGGCGCGCCGGACGGTGGCGCCGCGACTCATGGAGTTGTCGTTAGATGGCGGATGTACCCGCCTGTCTCACCCCTCACCGCAGTGAGCTGGAATCGTCCTTTTGTCGACAATCATTCAACTTTTACACCTCGTGGCGTGAGCTTAGCGCCGGCGCCCGGCCGGATGCACGGATCGGGTCCGGCGGTTCGGCGAGACTAACAGGAGGGTGCCACCTGGTGGTGGCACCCTCCTGGTGTGGATTCGCCGTGTCAGGGGACGGCGAAGGCTGCGTGTCAGAGCACTGCGTCGACGGCCTGCTCCCACAGGCCCGCGGCCTCGTCGACATCCTTCTCGGTGACGACGAGTGCCGGGATGAACCGCACGACCTGGCCCCACGGGCCGCACGTGAGCAGCAACAGACCGCGGCGTGCCGCCTCCTGCTGCACCTTGGCCGCGGTGGCGCCGTCGGGGTTGCCGTCCTTGTCGCGGAACTCGTTGCCGATCAGCAGACCGAGCCCGCGCACCTCGGCGATCTCGTCGTGCTTGTCGGCGACCTGCTGCAGGCGGCCCTTCAGTTGCGCGCCTCGCTGCGCGGCATTGTCGACCAGGTGCTCCTCCTGGATGACGTCGAGCGTCGCGATCGCCGCCGCGCAGGCCACCGCGTTGGCGCCGTACGTGCCGCCCTGCGAGCCCGGCCACGCCTTGGACATCAGCTTCTCGGATGCGGCGATCCCCGACAGCGGGAAGCCGGAAGCCAGCCCCTTCGCCGTCGTGATGATGTCGGGCTTCATGTCGAAATGCTCACCGGCCCAGAACTTGCCGGTGCGACCGTAACCGGTCTGGATCTCGTCGCCGATCAGCAGGATGCCGTACTTGTCGGCTCGTTCGCGCAGGCCGGCGAAGAACTCGGTGTTGCCCGGCACGTAGCCGCCCTCGCCGAGGATCGGCTCGACCAGGAAGGCGGCGGTGTCGTCCGGCTGGGCGAGCGTCTGCAGGGTGAAGTCGAGCTCCTTGAGCGCGAACCTGGTGACCTCTTCCTCGCTCATGCCGTAGTGCAGCGGATTCGGGAAGGGGGAGACCTGTACGCCTGCCATCAGCGGCGAGAATCCCGAGCGGTATTTCGTGCCCGACGTGGTCATGGAGGCGGTCGCCACGGTGCGCCCGTGGAACCCGCCGTGGAAGACGATCATATTGGGCCGACCGGTGGCTTGACGCGCGAGACGCAGCGCCGCCTCGACCGCCTCGGAGCCGGAGTTGGCGAAGAACATCCGGTCCAGGCCCGCCGGCAGGACCTCGCCGAGCCGCTCGACCAGGGTCAGCAGCGGCTCGTGCATGATCGTGGTGTATTGGCCGTGGATCAGCTTGCCGACCTGCTCCTGCGCGGCCGCGACCACGC
>CAYPQR010000379.1:0-3490 GCA_964412865.1 uncultured Intrasporangiaceae bacterium | reverse complement strand
TGGAATACACGGCCGGCGTGCAGGGTCTGCGCCCGATGTGGTCGTCGGTCAACGCAAACTACCTTCCGCCCAGTGGGAGTTCGCTGGTCCACCCGCACGCCCAATCGGCGCATGACGACATCGGCACCACCACCCAGCGAGCCATCATCCAGGCATCCGAGGCCTGGCCGGGCGAACGCTCATACTGGGAGGAGCTGGTCGACCTCGAGCGTCAGGGTCCGCGCTGGGTCGGCGAGCGCGGACGCGTTGCGGTGCTCACCCCGTTCGCACCGGTCGGCTTCCACGAAACCTGGGCGATCGTGCGGGGGTGCCGCGACATCACCGACCTCACCGAGCAGGACTGCGCCGATCTGGGCGAGGTGATGTCGCGGATTTTCGGCGCCTACTACGACTACAACCTGTGCTCGTTCAACTGGGCCATGTATGGCGCGGGTCCACAGCCCTCCGACCGCTACTCGCTGCTGCTGCGAATGGTCAGCCGGAGCAACCCGGACGGCGCATACCGCAGTGACGTGACGTATTTCGAGAAGCTGCACCAGGAGGCCATGATCGACCTGAGTCCCGAGGAACTTGCGAAGGAGTTGCGCCCTCGAATGTCGTGACCGTATGCGGTGCCGGGCCGACCGCCCTCATACAGGCGGCGAAGGCCCGGCACAGGATCGCGACGTAGCCTTGAGGCATGGCCACGGTGATTGCAACAGTCATCACCTGCCCGACGTGTGGCACACGCGCCGACGAGATGATGCCCACGAACTCCTGCACGCGCGTCTACCGGTGCCACGGCTGTGGTCGCATCCTGCGGCCCAAGCCCGGCGATTGCTGCGTGTTCTGCTCGTATGGAAGTGAGCGCTGCCCGCCGAAACAGCTGGAGGACAGGAAGACACCGCGCCGCCCCTCGCGACATCAGTGCCGGTGAGGCCGTTCACCGCATTGGCCGATGCCCGCGACGGCGCCCTCGCCGGCGTCGGGCACGCCGCGGCTGTCGCGCCGTGTGACGGTTCGCGATCCTCACACGCCGTGGTCGTCGAGGAACCGGCGCACCACGTCGGCCGTGGCCGGATCCTCACGATGCACGTCGTGGCCGCCGTCGAGTCCGACCACCGTGATGTTCGGTTGCGTCATCGCTGACCGGGCCGCGGTCTCACGCTCGACGCTGATGCCGCGCAGCCCATACACGAGCAGACAGGGCACCGTCACCTGTCGCAACCGCTCGCGCGGGCGCGCCCGATAGGCCGCCATCAGGAAACTACCTGCAGCGGCGGTAATCTCGGCGAGATCGTGCTCGTGATCGATGGACGCTCCGGGCGGGTGGGCATTCGCGGGCTTGCCACCGAAGATCCGATCGCCGACGACATGGTGCGCGAGGTTCACAGCCGGCATCAGGGCACCGAGCGGCCCCATCATCGCGAACGGCATCCGCGGCACCCGCCAATAGCCGCTGTCGAGCAGCGTGAGGCTGCACACCCGCCTCGGGCGTGCGATGGCAAACTCGATCCCGACCATCCCACCGAGCGAGTGGCCGATCACGTCGAGACGATCGATGCCGCGTTCATCGAGGGTTCGCTCGATCTCCGGCACCACATCCGCCAGCTGCCGTATGCCCCTCGCCGCCGGGGACCGGCCGGTGCCAGGCAGATCGGCGAGATACGTCGTATGCGTGCCACGAAGCCCCTCAGCGATCGGCCGACCATGATCGCCGAAGTGGCCGATACCGGGCAGGAACAATGCAGTTCGTGCGCCCGAACCTGCCGTAGACAGATGAAGGGTGGCTGACGTCATTTCGTAAGGATAGGCAAAGGGCGTCCTATGCGACGCCCGTTGCCTACTCTTACGGACGTCGCGTCAGCCCAGCAGATCGGCATAAGAACGGCGGCGGCGCGGCACCAGCAGCGCGCTGAGCAGCAGCGAGGTCTGCTGGGTGACATAGACCTCCAGCGAGCTGTGGTGCTCGAAGAACCAATGCTTGAGCGCCCACCCGTGCGCGGTGAGCAGCATGTTGTACGAGACCAGTTCGACGTCAACCGGTCTGAACGCGCCGCATTCGACACCCTCGGCGATCAGCCGTCGCAGCGGCTCACTCGTCGACAGTTCGAGCGCCTTGAGCCGCGAGCGACCGTCGGCATCGAGGTGCTTCGTCTCCCGGTAGGTCAGGACGGCGGCGTGCCGATGCTCGTCGATCACCGTGCAGTAGGCACGGAACGCCGCGGCGAGTCCGCGCACCGGGTCATCCCCCGCGGCGGCGACCGCCGGGGGCACCTGAGCGGCGAGTGCGTCGAGCACGTCGACGATGACCGCCATCAGGAGGTCGTCCTTGCCGCTGAAATACCGATAGATCAGCCCCACGCTGACACCGGCCTCGCGGGCGACGGCCTGCATCGACACCGCCTCCGAGCCGTTGCGTTCCATCAGCCTCGCCGCGGCGACCAGCAGTTCGGTCCGGCGCCGTTCGGCGATCGGTGTCTGATCGATGAGCGCCACTCTCTACTCCTCCTTGCAGCCGGCCCCGAATTCCCGCGGCACGCGTACACGTGCGGGCCCACTTTATCTGCGGCGACCTGTTGACGTCCACGCAGGATGAATCTATATTCATTTTATTGAACATATATTCACCCGATCGGAGCGAGCCGTCATGAACTTCGACGACTACCACCAACTCACCTTCACCCGCCACGGGAATGGCGTGCTGCTGATCACGTTGGACCAGCCGGAAAAGTACAACGCCACCGACGAGCAGATGCACGGCGAGCTCGTCAGGGTGTTCCGGGAGGTGTCGGACGACCCCGCCGTGCGTGTCGCCGTCGTCACCGGCGCGGGCAAGGCGTTCAGCGCCGGCGGGGACCTCGCCATGGTCGAGCGCATGGCCGGCAACCACGAGCGGGTCTCGCACATGCTGAGCGAGATGACGCAACTGGTGCACGGCATCCTCGACTGCGAAAAGCCGGTCGTGTCGGCCATCAATGGTGTCGCCGTCGGCGCCGGGACGGTGGTCGGGCTGCTGTCCGACATCTCGATCTGCGCGGAGGACGCGAAGATCGGCGACGGTCACGTGCGGCTGGGCGTCGCCGCGGGCGACCACGCCGCCATCATCTGGCCACTGCTCTGCGGCATGGCCAAGGCCCGCTACTACCTCATGACCGGCGAGATGATCACCGGCGCCGAGGCCGAGCGGATCGGGCTGGTCAGCAAGGCACTCCCCCGCGACCAGGTGCTCGACGAGGCGATGCGGGTCGCCCAGGTGCTGGCCACCGGGTCGCAGCAGTCCATCCGGCTCACCAAGCGCAGCCTCAACAGCTGGTTGCGCCAGGCCCAGCCCATCTTCGACCAGTCGGCGGCCTACGAGATGCTCTCCTTCATGGGGCCTGACGTGGTCGAGGGATACACGTCGCTGCGCGAGAAGCGCGTCGCGAAATTCCCCTCGGCGAGCTGACGGCGAGTCGCAGCCATGCACTACGGATTCGACGACGACGAGCAGACATTCGCGCAGGAGATG
>CAYPQR010000378.1:0-3505 GCA_964412865.1 uncultured Intrasporangiaceae bacterium | reverse complement strand
TGCCCGCTGCGGGTTGGTGGTGCCGGCGGGAGCGGGTGGGACGCGGCATATGCGACGCGGTCAGCCCGCTCGAAGGATGGTGGTCCTTGTCGCCCCGCGGGCCGAACGGCCGGAAACGGAGCGTGCTGGGAGGGCTCCGAAGTGGCCCACAGATATTACTCTTGAGTAATGACCGATCAGCTGACTGCCTCGAACGCCTCCGCGGTGGCCGACAGGGCGCCGCACGACCCGAATGCCCCGGCCGCGAGCCCGCCGCCGTGGATCGTCGACCCCGGGCTGGGTGAGCGGCTCGGCCGGCGGGTTGTCGCGTCGACCGACGCGACCCAGGCGTGCATCACGCCGTTCACCGGAGGGCTGCTGGCCACGCTGCCCAGCTCGACCGTGGGCGACGTCGACACGGCGTATGCGGCGGCGCGTGCGGCGCAGCCCGGCTGGGCCGCACGTCCGGTCGCCGAGCGGGCCCGAGTGTTGCTGAATCTGCACGACCTCGTCCTCGACCACCAGGACGAACTGCTCGACCTGATCCAGTTGGAGTCGGGCAAGGCCCGCAAGCACGCGTTCGACGAGATCCTCGACGTGGCGGGCGTGTGCCGGCACTACGCCCGCAAGGCAGACGCATACCTACGCCCGCGGCGGCACCTCGGCGCGATCCCGGTGCTCACCCAATCAGTCGAACTGCGCCATCCGAAGGGAGTCGTCGGGGTCGTCGCGCCGTGGAACTATCCGCTGTCGATGTCGATCACCGACGCCCTGCCGGCTCTGTTGGCCGGCAACGCAGTCGTGCTGCGCCCCGATGAGAAGGCCGCACTCACCGCCTTGCGCACGACCCGGCTGCTCGACGAGGCGGGTCTGCCGGCCGACGTGCTGCAGATCGTGCTCGGCGACGGCCCCACGATCGGTGCCGCGGTGCTGGAGCGCGCCGACTACGTCATGTTCACCGGGTCGACGGCCACCGGGCGCACGGTGGCCGCCGATGCCGCCTCCCGCCTGGTCGGCGCATCACTGGAGCTCGGCGGCAAGAACCCGATGTATGTCGCGGACGATGCCAACCTATCCCGGGCTGCGGAATGCGCTGTGCGGGCGGCATATTCGTCGGCGGGCCAGTTGTGCATCTCGATCGAGCGGCTCATCGTGCACGAGAAGATCGCCGACAAGTTCCTGCAGAAGTTCCTCGCCCACGTCGAGGCGATGAAGATCGGCCCGGAGCTCGCGTGGGGCAACGACATGGGGTCGCTCATCTCGGCCGAGCAACTCGATCGTGTGCAGTCACACGTCGAGGATGCGCGCGCCAAGGGTGCGACCGTGCTCGCCGGTGGCCGAGCGCTGCCCGAACTCGGCCCGTGGTTCTATGCGCCGACTGTGCTCGACGGGGTCACCGCCGGCATGGACTGCCGGGACGGTGAGACGTTCGGGCCCGTCGTGTCCGTCTATCGGGTGCGCGACGACGAGGAGGCGATCGCGCTCGCAAACGACACGCCGTACGGCCTCAACGGTGCGGTCTGGACGCGCAACATCGCCCGCGGGAGGAGGCTTGCCGCCCGGATCCGTTGTGGCACCGTCAATATCAACGAGGGGTATGCGGCAGCATGGGCGAGCAATGGTTCACCGATGGGGGGCATGGGCCAGTCGGGCCTCGGCCGGCGGCACGGCGCGGAGGGAATCTGGAAATACACCGAATCACAGAACGTCACGGTGCAGCACGTGATGGGGTTCGGGGTGCCGCGTGGAATCACCGAAAAGGCATGGGCCGCAGCGATGTCGGCGAGTATGCGCGCGATGAAGGGATTGCGGCTGCCATGAGTGGGGTCGACCATGACGTCGTGGTGGTCGGCTCGGGCTTCGGCGGCTCGGTCACCGCGCTGCGGCTGGCCGAGAAGGGCTATGACGTGCTCGTATACGAGGCCGGCCGTCGCTTCGAGGACCACGACTTCGCCAAGACTTCCTGGGACGTGCGTCGCTACCTCTGGGCACCGAAGCTGAAATGTTTTGGTGTGCAACGGATCCACAAGCTGCCCGATGTCATGATTCTCGCCGGTGCGGGAGTCGGGGGAGGGTCGCTGAACTACGCCAACACGCTCTACAAGCCGCCCGCGGCGTTCTTCAACGACGCACAGTGGAAGGACATCACCGACTGGGAGTCCGAGCTCGATCCGCACTACGAGACGGCGTCGCGCATGCTGGGGGTTGTCGACAATCCCTGCGACGGGCCGATCGAGCAGCTGATGAAGGACACCGCGAACGACCTGGGTGTCGCGGCCACGTTCCGGCGCACTCCGGTCGGGGTGTTCTTCGGCGAACCCGGCCGCACCGTCGACGACCCGTATTTCGGGGGCGAGGGGCCGACACGCACGGGATGCACAGAGTGCGGCAACTGCATGGTGGGCTGTCGCGTCGGAGCGAAGAACACTCTGATGAAGAACTATCTCGCGCTGGCCGAACGCCAGGGGGCACGCATCGAACCCATGCGTTCGGTCGTGGCTCTCGATCCGCTCGACGATGGCGGGTTTGCCGTGACCACGGAACGCACCGGGGCCTGGGTCAAGAAGGACCGCCGGGTCGTCACGGCCGGGCAGGTCGTGCTCGCCGCCGGCACGTGGGGCACCCAGCAGCTCCTGCACCGGATGAAGGCCGCGGGGAGGCTGCCCGCGCTGTCCGATCGTTTGGGGGAGCTGACACGCACCAACTCCGAGGAACTCGGGGGAGCCGCGGCCGTTCGTGTGCCGGGAGGTGTTGACCTGTCGCATGGTGTCGCCATCACCACGTCGTTCCACGTCGATTCGAGCACCCACGTCGAAAACGTGCGGTATGGAGCGGGATCCAACCTCATGGGTCTGCTGTCGACGCTGCTGCTCGACGGAGACAAGAGTGGGCCGGCACGCGTGGCGGAGTTCGCCACGACCTTCTTCCGGCGACCGATCACGTATACACGGGCCGCGTGGGCGCCGCGATGGAGCGAGCGCACGGTCATCGCCCTCGTGATGCAGACGCTCGACAACTCCATCACCGTCTTCCCGCACAGGCGACTGGGTCGACTGGGCCTGACCAGCAAGCAGGGCCACGGCGCGCCTAACCCGACCTGGCTCCCCAGCGGTCACAGGGCGGTTCGCGCGCTCGCCGACCGGCTGCGTCTCCTCGGTGGCACCGACGTCATCGCCGGAGGCACCTGGTCGGAGGCGTTCGGCATACCGCTCACGGCGCACTTCCTCGGCGGTGCGCCGATTTCGGCCGACGAGCGCCACGGCGTCATCGACCCCTATCACCGGGTATGGGGCTACCCCGGCCTCCACGTCGTGGACGGCAGTGCGATCAGCGCGAATCTCGGGGTGAACCCCTCGCTGACGATCACCGCCCAGGCCGAGCGTGCGATGGCGATGTGGCCGCGCAAGGGCGGCCCGGACCCGCGTCCCGCACAGGGCGAGCCGTATCGGCGGCTCGACGTCCCGGCGGCGCGCGTGCCTGGTGTGCAGCTCGGCATGCCGACGGTCCGGTCAGTAGGCGAGCGCCC
>CAYPQR010000377.1:0-3523 GCA_964412865.1 uncultured Intrasporangiaceae bacterium | reverse complement strand
GCTATAGCGTGCGTCTCCGTACCGGACCGGCCGCTCAGTCGTTCGGCGCGTGCGGTGGCGCCACGAGAAGGGACCGGGCGCACCGGCGGAAGTCGACCACCAGAGGGTCACGTTCACCGGCCCGGGTCGCCAGCACGACGTGGCTGGGCTCGACATCCTCCAGCGGGATCGTGGTGAGGTCTGGGCGAACACCGGTGACACCCGGGGCGGCCGGGATGATGGCCACCGCCCGGCCGGTGGCGATCACCTCGAACTTGTCCTCGACGGCGTCGATGTAGGGGCCGTCCGGCGCCCGGCGGCCATCCGGTCGGGGATCCACCCGCCAGAACGCGTCCCAGGCGGTGTCGGAGACTCGGGGCAACGGCTCGTCGGCGATGTCGTCGAGCGTGATCGACTCCTTGCCCGCGAGACGGTGGTCGAGAGGCACGAGCAGCTCGCGGGGCTCGTCATACAGCAGCGTGACGTCCAGTTGATCGGTCGGAAGGGGCAGCCGAGCGACCACCGCGTCGACGCGGTGATCCAGCAATGCCTCTCGAGGTTCATTCCACGGCACGTGGCGGGTGCGCACATCGGCGTGCGGATGACGGCGGCTCAGCTCGCGCACGGCCGGGGTGACGATGATGTTCGTGATGTAGCCGACCGTGATGCGGCTGGGCTCTGCCGCGGCGCGGGTGCTCGCCGCCGCGCGGCCCGCCGAGCGCAGCAACGCCCTGGCCTGGGGCAGGAACGTCTCCCCCGCCTCGGTGAGACGGGTGCCCTGTGGAGTGCGGTCCAGCAGCCGCGCACCGATCACCTGCTCCAGCCGGCGGATCTGCCGGCTGAGCGACGGCTGAGCGACGTGCAACTCCTGGGCGGCGCGTCCGAAGTGCCGATGCTCGGCGACCGCCATGAAGTAGCGCACCAGGCGGAGGTCGAGGTCGACGGGGTGCGAGGGATCCGGCATCCGTCGATTCTACCGACGCCCATGACATGAGGCGGCTGAGCAGTGGTGATGCCTGAAACGCATTGCGATGTGCGAAACAAGTCTTGGACATCGGCTATGAACGCCACCGACGCTGGAACCACCGACTCCGCGCGGACACCACGCCCGGGCGGATCGGCCTCGACGTTCCCTTTTCCCAAGGAGCAGAACATGCAGGTATTCGTCACCGGAGCGACCGGCCACATCGGCTCGGCCGTCGTCCCCGAGCTGATCGGAGCCGGTCACCAGGTCGTGGGCCTCGCCCGGTCGGACCGGTCCGCCGGCGCCCTGACAGCCATGGGTGCGCAGGTGCACCGAGGCACCCTCGAGGATCTCGACAGCCTGTATGCCGGTGCTGCCGCGGCAGACGGCGTCATCCACCTCGCCTTCAATCACGACTTCTCCGACTCCGACGGAGGGATGGAGGCCGGGGGCAAGCTCGACCTGCTCGCCGTCGAGACGTTGGGCAGGGCCCTCGAGGGCACCGGCAAACCCCTGGTCATCACGTCGGGGACGCTGCTGCTCACGCTGATGGCCCCCGGGCGCATCGGAACCGAGGACGTGGCGCCCGAACCGGACTCCACGACGCCTCGGGTCGCGTCGGAGAGTGCGGCCATGTCGCTCGCCGATCGCGGAGTGCGCACCTCGGTCGTCCGCCTCGCACCCCTGGTGCACAGCCCCCTCGACGACCACGGGTTCATCGACGCCCTGATCGGCATCGCGCGCGAGCGAAAAGTCTCCGGCATCGTCGGCGACGGAGCCAACCGCTGGCCCGGAGTGCACACGCTCGACGCGGCGCATCTCTTCCGATTGGGCCTCGAGGCGGCACCCGCGGGGTCCCGGTGGCATGCCGCAGGCGAGGAGGGCGTGCCGTTCCGTGAGATCGCCGAGGTGATCGGACGGCACCTGGGTCTTCCGGTGACCTCCGTCGCCCCCGAAGACGCCGACGAGCACTTCGGTTTCCTGGGCCCTTTGGTGCAGCTGGACAATCCGACCTCCAGCACGCAGACCCGACGGCGTCTGCACTGGCACCCCGAGCATCCCGGGCTGATCCCGGACCTCGACGCCGGTCACTACTTCACCCACTGAGTCATGTCATACGGAGAGGATCTGCGGATGCCGGAGATCTGGATTGTCGGAGCCACCGGACGCATCGGCCGGGCCATGGCCGCCCGGCTGGCACCCCACCATGCGCTGGTGCTGGCCGGGCGTGATCCCGCCCGCCTGCACGAGCTGGCCGCGTCGGTCGACGGGCACCCTCGCGCCGTCGTCACCGACTCGGTGGATGCGCTCGGCGCCGAGCTCGCACGGAGCACACCCGCGGTGGTGGTCAACCTGATCGGGCCCTTCGCCCAGACGGGACCGCCGCTGATCGAGGCGAGTCCGCCCGGCACCCACTACGTCGATCTGGCAAACGAGTTGCTCGCCGTCACCGGCCTGCTAGCACGGCACGACGAGGCCGTGGCGAACCGCCGAACCCTGGTGACCGGTGCGGGTTTCGGCGTGCTCGCCACGGAGAGCGTCGTGCTGAGGATGGTTGCCGATCGGGCTGCACCGGCCAGAGTGCGCGTCGATGCGATGCCGATGATCGACACCGAACCCGGCGTGGTCGGCACGGCTCTGGCCGGCACCGTTGTCGCCGGCTTCGCGCCGGGCGGACGCCGCTACGAGCAGGGTCGACCCGTCCGCTCCAGGATCGGCGCAGACCCCGAGCACATCACCCTCCCCGACGGCACCACGACACACACGGGAGCGGTCCCCACGGGCGAGCTGGAGGCCGCCCGTCGAGCCAGTGGGGCACCCGCGGTCACGGCCGCGTCCAGCGAGGTGCCCGCCAGCCGTGCCCTACGGGCGGCCCTGCCGGCCGCGGCGGCACTCCTGTCGAGACCCGCCCTACAACGCATCGCCACGCGCGGGCTCGCTCGCGCCCGTGTGACGCCCCGAGCCCACGACACCGACTATTCATGGGCGCGTGCTCGCGTGGAAGACAGCAACGGCGCCGTGCGCGAAGGGTGGCTGCGTGCCGGCGAGGGTATGGCGTTCACGGTGGCGGTGGCATCCGAGGTCGCCGACCGCCTGGCACACGGTTCGCCACGACCGGGCGCCTACACCCCGGGCGCACTCTTCGGCCCGGATCTGGCCGAACAGGTCGGAGGACGTTTCATTCTCGACGACGCGCAAGACGAGACGATGTCCCTGTAGATCGCCTTTTCGCGGAAGTGGTTCAGCCTCCTGCGATCTCGAGGAGCCGTGCCGCCGTTTCGTCGTCACCGCGGGCGCGGGCGGCGCTCGCACGTCACTGCACAGGCAGGTGCTCCGCCAGGAAGTCCGCCGTGATCTGCCAGGCGCGCGCCGACGCGTCGGGGTGGTGGAACATCGGATGCGGGTTGTCGAAGGCGTGGCCGGCGCCCTCATACATCTCGAATCGAACGCCGTCCCGCTCGACCGCCGAGCGGATGCGCGCCACGACGTCGGTCGCCAAGAAGGCATCATTGTCGCCGAAATGGTGCAGGCTCGGCGCCGTGACATCGCCGGCGCGACCCAGCAGATCGGGCAGCGCCG
>CAYPQR010000376.1:0-3534 GCA_964412865.1 uncultured Intrasporangiaceae bacterium | reverse complement strand
TGCCGGGGCTGGCCGAGCGGGTGCGGCTGCTGAACGGCGAATTCACAGCCGGCCCGGACGAGTCGCTCCGCTGGCAGCTGTCGGTCCGGCTGCCCGCATGACCGCCCCCTCGCCGAGCGAGCCCACCGTGACCGTCCTGGTCGCCGACGACGACGCTGTGACCCGCTCCGGACTGTGCACCCTCCTCTCCGCGCAGTCCGGCATCACGATCGTCGGTGAGGCCGCCGACGGCATCGCGGCGGTCGAGCGGACCCGGGAGGTGCGGCCCGACGTGGTGTTGATGGATGTCCGGATGCCCCGCTGCAACGGGATCGAGGCCACCAGACAGCTGCTCGCCGACTCGACCGAGCCGGCAAAGATCGTGGTCATCACCACCTTCGAGAACGACGGTTACGTGACGGGGGCGCTCAGCGCCGGAGCGAGCGGCTTCATTCTCAAACGGCGCCCGGTCGAACAGATCGCTCAGGCGGTGCGAGTGGTCGCAGCCGGTGAGACCGTCCTGTTCCCGGCCGCGTTGGGCCGTATGGTCGCGCCTCGCCCGCTCTCGTCCGCCGAGGCCCTGCCGCAGGTGGCGCTGACCGACCGCGAGACGGAGGTCCTGCGCCTGATGGCCAAGGGGCTGTCCAATCCGGAGATCGCCGAACTGCTGGTCGTCAGCGCGGAGACGGCGAAGACGCACGTCGGTCATGTGCTGATGAAGCTGGGTGCGAAAAACAGGACCCATGCGGTCGTCATCGCCTACGAATCGGGGCTGGTGGTGCCGGGCTTCGGCGCACCCGGGCATGAAAGCCTGGTGGAATAACCGTCCGACACGACGCAAGGGTGGCGTATGACGTCAGTAGGGTTCTGCCTCATGGGTGCCGCGATCCTCGTGGCAGCATTCGTGCAGGGCTCGACCGGAATGGGTTTCGCGATGTTCTCCGCGCCGCTGGTCAGTCTGGTGGATGCGTCGCTCATCCCGGTGATGCTGCTGGTGCTGATGCTCCCGTTGAACTCCTATGTCGGCTGGCGCGAGCGCGACGCGCTCGACTGGCGCGGCATCAGGTGGATCAGTGTGGGCCGGTTCGCCGGCACCTTCATCGGCCTGTGGATCCTGCTCGTCGTCAATCTGCACCAGTTGTCGTTGCTGATCGGCATCTCGACGATCGCCGCCGCACTCGCCGCGCTGCTGGCGCCCGCGTTCGACCCCAATCGCACCGGACTGGCGGCCGTCGGACTGATCACGGGCGTCACCGAGACCTCGACGGGCGTGGGCGGGCCGCCGCTCGCCCTGGCATACCAGCACAAGTCCGGGCCCGTGTTGCGGTCGACCGTGGCGGTGTGCTTCCTGATCGGCGAGGTGATCTCGTTGCTCGTGCTGGCGGCCGGCGGCACAATCGACGCCACCTCCGTGCTGTGGGCGCTGGCGCTGATGCCGTTCCTCGCGGTCGGGTCGTTCGTGAGCCGGTTCGTGCACCACCGGCTCGACGGGCCGCTGCTGCGTTATCTGGTGCTGGGTTTCGCAATCGTCTCCGGCATCGCCGTCATCCTCGAGGCATGAGTGCCCGACGGTGGATGCGCCGACGATCCGGTGGAATGATCGAGAGCCATGAGCGCACAGACACTCGAACAGTTCGGGGAGATGGCCGCGCAGGGCCAGGGGCTGGTGGTCGTGGCGACGTCGCGCGCCGACGGCACGATCCAGACCTCACTGGTCAATGCGGGCGTCATGGCACATCCGTTGACCGATGGGCACGTTGCGGCATTCGTCGCGGCCGGACGCATCAAACTGGCCAATCTGCGTGCACGTCCTCAGATCACCCTGACCGCGCATGTCGGCTGGAACTGGGTCGGTTTGGAGGGCCACGCCGAACTCATCGGCCCCGACGACCACGTCAGCGGCGTCGACTCCGAGCGCCTGCGCCTGCTGTTGCGCGAGGTGTTCACAGCGGCCGGAGGCACCCACGACAACTGGGCGGAGTATGACCGCGTCATGGCGGCAGAGCGCCGCACCGCCGTTTTCATCGACCCCACACGCATCTACAGCAACTGACCGTCAACTCAGCGCGGTGCAGGAGAACGACGGATGGCTTCGTCCGTCGCGAACTCATCGCGCCGACCCGGGCCCGTTGGCAACGTCAATCAGCTCCGCCGACCGAGTAGAGTCGGGGCGATCCCGCCCTCGAGCTCGTCCACAGCGAGGAATCCGCGCATGGAGTTGGAAGTTCGGCACCTGAGAGTGCTGTGCGCGATCGCCGATGCCGGGAGCGTGGCGCAGGCCGCCAAGGCGATGGGCTACTCGCAGCAGGGCCTGAGCACTCAACTTCGACGCATAGAGCACCATTTCGGCCGCAGACTGTTCGACCGCAGTTCGGTCGGGGTCGTCCCGACCGGGTATGGCGCGGAGATCATCGCCCGCGGCCGCGACATCATCGGTCGAGTCGACACGATCGGCCGCCCGACCGGATCCCCTGCAGAGACCATCGTGAATCTGCGTCTCGCCGCGACGAATACACCGCTACTCGCGGGGACGGTAGGACGATTGAAGGCGCAACTGCCGGGAGTCGCGATGACCGTCAGGAGCGTGTATTCCTCCGCCGAGGAGGTCTCCCTGCTGGAGGCCGGGCAGCTCGACGCCGCCATTGCCGCCGACTACCCCGGGCTCGAACTGCAGCACTCCTCCACGCTCACGCACCGCGGCATCGCCACCGAACCGACATTCGTCGCGCTCCCCGCCTGCCACAGGCTGCATGACCGGATCGAGGTCATGTTGTCCGACCTCGCCTCGGAACACTGGTTCCTGACGCCGGACGACGGCGCGGGATGGCCGGGCATCTTCCATGCCGCGTGTCGCAGCGCCGGGTTCACGCCGACGAACGTCCACGAATACCTGGGGGATCGAGTCCAACTCCAGCGGATGATCTCCGAAGGGCTCGGCATCTCGCCCGTGCAGGCGACATTCCGCCCGGACGACGGCGTGGTCGTCAAGCCGCTGACGGGGACACCGCTGTGGTGCCGGTATGTCCTGGTGTGGCGGCAGAACGACGTGCCCGGCACCGCCATCGAGGCGCTCTTCGCAGCGGCCAGCAGCGCATACCGGGATCTGATCGCCGGATCCGCGGCGTTCCAGTCCTGGGCCGTCCGCACCTACAAGACCTCCGACGCTCGACGAGCCGCACCGACGGCGCGGCCATGACACTGCGCGTGCCATGGCCGCGACCGTGACCGGGCCGCCCCGGTCGGCGCTGGATCAATACCGGGTGCTGACGGTCACCCCGCTGAAGCTCTTCACGGCATACAGGCTGATGTATCGATAGCCTGCCGACCTGTTGGTGACCGTGATGGTCTCGCTGTTGCCGGCGCCGGTCGACTTCGCCGTGTACCTGCTCGGGCTCGCCCACGTGTCGGCGTCGTAGTACAGATCGACGTCACCGGTGCCACCCGAGGTGCTGACGGTCAGCGTGGTCGTGCCTTCCGGCAGATACATGTAGAGGTAGTCGACATTTCCCTTCGTTGCGGACTGGCCGGACCGCGAGCAGTTCTGACCCATGACGC
>CAYPQR010000375.1:0-3538 GCA_964412865.1 uncultured Intrasporangiaceae bacterium | reverse complement strand
TGGCCCGCGAGACGGCCTACGACCCGCGAGGTATGGCGCGGCGCGGGCTCAGGCAGCCTGGTCGAGGTGCAGCCAGGACTGCCAGCCGGCGTGCAGCACCAGCCAGGCGATCAGGCCGTATCCCGCCTGCCCGGGATGGTTGCCGTCACCCGCGGCCAGGTCGGCGTGCCACTGGTCGTGCCCGAGAAGCGGGCGGTAGCAGTCGACGTAGGTGACGCCGCGGCGCGCGCACACGTCGGCCTGCGCGTCGACGAGCACCTGGAGAGCCTGGTTGGTCTCGTCGTCGCCGGTCGGGGGAGGTCCGACGACGAAGGTCGAGATCGCCGACGACGAGGCGTCATCGAGGATGTTGGCCAGGTTGAGGCGCGACCGGGCGGTGGTCATGCCCTGCAACAGGTCGTTGGTGCCGAACGACACCACCAGCCGGCGCTCGTTGCACAGCTCCCAGCGCAGCCCGCACTCCTGCTTCCAGCGTGCGAGGACATCGGTCGAGCTCTGCCCGCGCACTCCGAGGTTGTATGACGCGAGGTCGACCCCGGCGTGCGGCGTGCGTGCCACGACGCGCGAGACCCAGCCGAGGGCCTTCGGGTCGCCCAGTCCCGCGACGAAGGAATCGCCGATGAAGCACAGGCCGACGCGGCGCTGCGTCTCACTGGGCACCTGGAACTCGGCGCTCGGGTTGAACTCGGGTTCGCTGCCTTCGTGCGGGTAACTCACATTTCCTCACTCGTCGTCGTCATTGCACACCGTCAATCTATCGCGACGTGCGGCGTGGGCCGCGTCACGACTCGGCACGTGTCAACACCCTGGCAGCGTAGGGTGCCGGATCGGCAGGCGGCCGCTGGGCGTGCCTGACGTGATCCCCGACGATCTCCCCGACCGATCGGACATCGCCGCGACTCTTACGGCCCAACGGGATCCTGGTCGGTTGCCACGAGGCGGTGCCACGACTGCGTCCGCTGGGTGGTCACCCATCCCATCGACGCGTAGAGCCCGTCGGCGCCGGTGGGCGAGTCGGCGTCGACCTCCAGCGCGACCCGGCCGCGGCCGCGATTGGCGGCGTCGCGGATGACGCTGTGCAGCAAGCCTTTTGCGATGCCTCGCCCTCGCGCGTCGCGGTGCACGCCGATGTAGTCGATGTAGGTGCCGTAGATGCCGCGGTCGTCGGCGGGGAGCACCGTCGAAACGAGCGCACCGCCCGGCCGCGTCACACCGTCGATCTCGACCAGTGCGAGCCACCAGTGATCCCAACGGTGCCCGGGATCCTCACGCAAGCGGTGCATGAATTCCGGGAAGCTCTCGCGGTAGGACCCCCAGTGGTCGGTGAACGACTCCTCGAGGACCAGGTGCACCATTTGCAGATCTTCGGCGACCGGATTGCCGTCGCCGTAGGTCTGGACGCGCCGGATGCTCACGCCCTCGCGCAGCGGCGGGAACGCGTCGTCGGCGGCCTCCTGGGCGGTGACGGGGCGGCACATCTGCAGCCACGTGCGGGCACGGTGGAAACCGGCCGCCGTCAGCCGTCGTATGGCCGCGTCCTCGTCGGCATAGACATCGGCGTCCAGGGTGGTCTCGCGCAGGCCGCGCAGCCGGCCGATCCCCGCCGCTTCCCTGCTCGCCCAGGCATACATCGACTCTGCGAGCCCGTCGCCGGTCTCCTCGTCGAGTCCGGGATCGAGTTCGACCGCGACCGTCGTGCGGCCGGCGGCACGGTCGTGCACGCTCACCCACCCGCGCACCATCTCGTCGGGCGACGTGGCGATCAGCTGGCGGCGGGTCCACGATCCCGTGCCGACGACGTTGCCGCGGACCGACTCCGGGTCGATGGTGCCGTGGCCGGTCGCCGCCTGCCGGACTGCGCGGTGCAGCCCGATCAGGGCATCGACGTCGCGCGGCCCGGGGATGCGAGTGCCCCAGCCACCGGGCACGGCAATCGGCTCGGGTGGCTGGGGCATCGTCATGCGGTCTCCCGTCGATCAGCGGTCGAGGGCCCGGGAGACCAGGTCGGCCTCCTGAGCCTTGTGCTTCTTGCTCGAGCCGGTCGCCGGCGACGCCGACGCACCTCGGGCGACCACCCTCAGCGCACGGCGTTCGCCGAACGCCTCAAGCGCCTTCGGCAGGTTGAGCGCCATGAACGGCCAGGCACCCTGGTTCTCCGGCTCGTCCTGCACCCAGAGGACGTCTGCCTGCGGATACTGAGCGAGCTCCTGCGCGATCTCCGCGGCCGGGATCGGTGCGAGCTGCTCGACGCGCACGATCGCGGTCTTGGTGTCACCGCGCTTGTCACGCTCTGCCTCCAGGTCGTAGACGACCCTGCTGGAGGCGAGCAGCACCCGGTCGACCTGCTTCGGGTCGGGCGCCGTGTGGTCGGACATGATCGGCCGGAAGTGGCCCTGCGTGAAGTCCTCCGGCTGCGAGGTGGCCGCCTTCAGCCGCAGCAACTGCTTCGGCGTGAACACGATCAGCGGCCTCCGCGGACGGGCGTATGCCTGCCGCCGCAGCAGGTGGAAGTACGACGCGGGCGTCGACGGGTAGGCGATCGTCATGTTGCCCTCGGCGAACAGTTGCAGGTAGCGCTCGATGCGCGCCGACGAGTGGTCGGGCCCCTGCCCCTCATAGCCGTGGGGGAGCAGCAGCACGACCGAGGAGCGCTGCGCCCACTTCTGTTCGGAGGAGGAGATGAACTCGTCGATGATCGACTGTGCGCCGTTGGCGAAGTCGCCGAACTGCGCCTCCCACAGCACCAGCGCGTCGGGCCGCTCCACGGAATACCCGTATTCGAAGCCCATCGCGGCGTATTCGGAGAGCAGCGAGTCGTAGACCCAGAACCACGCCTGGTCCTCGGAGAGGTAGCGCAGCGGGGTCCACTCGTTGCCGTTGGTGTGGTCGATCAGCACCGAGTGCCGCTGCACGAAGGTGCCACGCCGCGTGTCCTGACCGGTCAGCCGCACCGGCGTGCCCTCCATGAGCAGGGAGCCGAATGCCGCGAGTTCGCCCAGCGCCCAGTCGATGTTGCCCTGCGACACCATCGCCGAGCGGCGCTCCATCAGCTTCTTCAGCTTCGGATGCACCGTGAAGCCCTCGGGCGGGTTGACCCAGGTGTCGCCGATGCGCTTCAGCGCGTCGAGGCTGATCGCCGTCGACCGGCCGCCGAGATCGGGGCGTGCATCGTCGATCTCCTGCGCCGACGGGCGCTCCAGACCGCCGTGGCCCTCGGCGTCGGTGCCGAGCGAGCCCGCGGTGCCGCCGGGCTCACCCGCGGCCTCGGCGCCGCCGTCGGCGCCGGACGCGGCGGCCTTCGTCTCGGCGAAGACCCGCTCCAACTGCTTCTGGTAGTCGCGCAGCGCCGCTTCGGCGTCGTCGACGGAGATGTCGCCGCGGCCGACCAGCGCCTCGGTGTAGAGCTTGCGCACCGAGCGCTTGGCCTCGATCAGGCGATACATCGTCGGCTGCGTCATCGACGGATCGTCACCCTCGTTGTGACCGCGGCGGCGGTAGCACACCATGTCGATGACGACGTCCTTGTGGAACTCCTGGC
>CAYPQR010000374.1:0-3539 GCA_964412865.1 uncultured Intrasporangiaceae bacterium | reverse complement strand
ACGTCGCGAAAGTCCAGGACGCCGCCGACTCATTCCGGTGAGTGCGCGGCCCGCTCGCACTCTGCTGGGATGATGCGCCGCATGACATCTGCCGCTCCTCCCCCGACCACAGTGCTGAAAGCATTCGGTCTGCGCGGGGACGCCGTGCTGCTGCCAGGCGGCCGAGGCACGACGTGGCGCGTCGGCGATGTGGTGCTCAAGCCGGACTCCGACCCGAAGATGCAGGCATGGCTCGGCACCGAGTTGGCGGTCATCGACCAGGTCGGATTCGTCCTTCCCGATGTGCTGCAGACCAGGGAGGGACGCTGGATTGTCGACGGCTGGAGCGCCATGTCGTGGGTTCCGGGGCTCTCGGCCGAGACGCACGATCTCGACTGGCCCACGGTTGTGGAAGCAGGGCGCGCGTTCCATCGAGCCGTTCGAGACCTGCCGAGGCCGGACTGGCTCGCTGATCGCAGCGACTGGTGGTTTCGGGCCGACGCCGCTGCCTGGGGTGAGGAGCCGATGGGCGTGCTGCCGTCGCTTCAGGACCTGGTCTCGCGGCTGACCGCTGCATTGGGCCCGCTGGGAGGTGACCAACTGGTCCACGCAGACCTGACCGGCAATGTCTTGATCAGCGCCGATCGCCCGCCGGCGATCATCGATGTCTCGCCATACTGGCGGCCGCCGGCGTATGCCGAGGGCATCGTCATCGCCGACGCGATCTGCTGGCACGGCGCCCCGCCGAGGCTCGCACACGACACCGGCGCCGACCTTGCAGCGGTTGCTCGCGGCTTGTTGTTCCGCGTCCTCACCACCAACGCCATGCAGCAGGACCAGCCCGATTCGTCCGCTCTTGCCCGCGACCTGGCGCACTACGCGGACGCAGCGCAGTCACTCGGCCTGTGAACCCTCCCTCAGCCGCGAGCATGTCGTTGTCAACTGCGCGATGCTCGTGCTTGCCCCTGAAGCTGAAATCGGTTCGCTGCTTGTGCGGATACCTTCGCCGGGCGTCCTCGGACAGCTGGGGCTTGATCGCACCGTTGACATCCCCTGGAAAAATCACTGTCACCTATCTCCCGCGACATAACACCCTGGAAAAATGACGTAGTGGCGGCTGCGGGCCCGACGCCACGCGGGACAATCCTCAGCCACGACACCCACTCAACCCACTACTCGCGAGACTCGGCGATGAGCCGTTGCAGGGCACGGCTGGCCGCTGTTCGAACGCGTGGGGTGGAGTCATCCTGCATCTCGATGACGGCATCGACGTCGTGATCGATCAGCCGCTTGGCGATCACCTTCAGCGCCATCTCGCGCGGCCTCCAGTGCTCGTCGCCCAGAGCTTCGATCACCGTCGGCGCCGCGGAGGAGTCCCATGCGTACAACATCGCCCGAAGTGCCCAGGTGCGAACGAAGTAGCCCTGCACTCCGAACCCGAGCACGACCCACCGCGATCCCTTGCGCCCGGCGAGGTACGACAGCAACTCGGGCTCGTCACCCCAGTCCATGTCGCGATAGAGACGCACGCAACGGTCCATCAGTCCGCGTGAGCCCCATCGCTCGACCCCCAGACCGATCAGCACCGATGGATGGGCGTCGAGCGGCAACTCGTCATCCACGACCACCGTCCCATCGTCGCATTGCCCATCCCGATCGGCTGTGGATCGCAATGGTATGTGGCGGTGTTTCCGCAGCACAGGTTGACGGCGCCTGTCACGTTCCTCTGTGCGCAGCGCAACCTATCCAAGAACGGGCCGAGAAGTTGCGCAGCCGCAGTGGTTTGTCTGCAAGGCGACGAGCACGGCCTGCTTGGCCCGTCTCGACGAGAAGCTAGGCGTGGACCGTGTCCGAGCCACGACCGGCACGCGTGGGCCGACTCAGTGACGATCGTTTCCCGGCCACGACACGCTGTGTGCGGGTGTCAGCTCATTGCCCGGCTCGAAAGTCGGATTCGGAGCGGCTCACCGACGCCGTGATCGAGTGCACCGCAAGGGGAGCGTGTCCCGGGACGCGGACCCGGACGGGTCTACCGGTGACGGGGCCTCCCCGGACAGCTTGAGCACACGCCGTCAGCTGCGTCGTTCCGTTGGTGGTTGGCCTTGCGGCGCCCGGTCCGCGGTGTGCGCGCGGAGGGGGCAGGCCGCGATCCGCCCGGTGGCGCCGAGGAGTCCGCTCAGCAGCGGGCAGAGCGCGGCATATGCGACGCGGACTACCCGCTGCCGGCCCGGGGCGTCGACAAGAGTGGGCAGGACGCGGTCCGACTGCCCCACCCCATCCGCTGCTCGCGCCGCAGGCCGATCGATTACCGGTTCTCTCGGATGCGAGGTCGGTCCCAGTCGGCGTTGTCGATGACGACGTTGGCGACCGCGGCCGGGTTGCACTGGGCGAGGTACAGGCGCTGACCGCCGACGTACCGGTTCATGCTCGGGTGTTCCGGGTCCGGGTGGGTGCCGTCGCGTACCGCCATGCGGGCTGCGGTCACGGGAAACGGCACATCCAGATAGATGGATAGGTCCCAGTAGTCGCGCAGCTCGGGTCGGTGCAGGAACAGGCCGTCGAACACGAGGACCGCGCCGAGTGGACATTCCTGCCAAGGCGCGTTCACCGGGGTGTCGGTGCCGACGTCGTGCACGGCCAGTCGGTAGTGGCCGGGGCCGCCCGAGGAGAGTGGGTCCAGTAAGTCGCTGCGGAGCTGGTCGTAGGCGTAGGAGTCCAGCCAAAACCCGAGCGGGGAGGCGCGACCGCGGCGATAGCGTTCCGCGCGAGGCCGGTGGAAGTCATCGGCCGAGGCTCGGATCGTGCGTCGCCCTGTTCGCCCGACCTGCGCCGCCAGTTGGTCGGCGAAGATGGACTTTCCGGACCCGTCCACGCCGTCGATGGCCACCAAGACGGTCCGCCCCAGAGGTAGCGCGAGTACGTGCGCTGCCACCTGGCTGAGAACACGGGCACGCTCCTGCGAGGATCCGGCTTGATTCATGCCGATTAGTCTGCCTTCTACCAGGGGGGTCACCTACCCCGTACTACCGGAGGATCCTCCTGCGGCGCGCACCTTCGGGCGTTGTCAACTCTCGTCCAGGGTACTGACGGGAACCCAGCCCTGACCGGCAGCTGACCGGCACCACAGCCAACCGCTTTCCCGATCCTCGGCGAGGACTTCGAGCACCTCCCCTATGTGGGTTGCCAGCTCGGTGGTGTCGTACGCCGTGTGCACGCTGGCCGTGACGCCGTCAGACTGGTTTGCGAGGTACCGGGCGGGCACCCATCCAGTGCCGTGGGATGCGGTGACGAATACGAACGCAGGCCACTGCCTATCGCGCTCACCCACCTGCGCCTGCTCCCCGACTGCCACGTTCAGGGGCGGCCGGTTCGGGATCGTGTGCGCCGTTCGTGCTGTCACGTTCTTCACGATCCGGACACTCTGACAGGCTCCGCCGACAATGCCCGCGTCGTGGTGTCTCAATTGCCGATCCTCCTACGGACCGGCGATCGGGATGTCCCGTATGGACACCTTTGCGGGACGGATCGCATCATCCACTGCTCGGTATCCCAGCTCCTCG
>CAYPQR010000373.1:0-3550 GCA_964412865.1 uncultured Intrasporangiaceae bacterium | reverse complement strand
ACACCCTCGGCCCGCTGGTGACCGACATCGCGCCCGGCTATGACCACATCACCTAGGCCATCGGCGCCGCCCAGATCGCCATGCACGGCACCGCCATGCTGTGTTACGTCACCCCCAAGGAGCATCTGGGCCTGCCCAACCGGGACGATGTGAAGACGGGAGTGATCACCTACAAGATCGCCGCGCATTCGGCCGACGTCGCCAAGGGCCACCCCGGCGCACGCGCATGGGACGATGCCCTGTCGAAGGCGCGCTTCGAGTTCCGGTGGAACGACCAGTTCAATCTGTCGCTCGACCCCGACACGGCACGGGCGTTCCACGACGAGTCGCTGCCCGCGGAGGCAGCCAAGACGGCGCACTTCTGCTCGATGTGCGGACCGAAATTCTGCTCGATGCGGATCTCCGCCGACGTGCGCGACCGCTTCGCGCAAGACGG
Source organism: uncultured Intrasporangiaceae bacterium (assembly GCA_964412865.1). Lineage (GTDB taxonomy): Bacteria > Actinomycetota > Actinomycetes > Actinomycetales > Dermatophilaceae > Leekyejoonella. Next base: position 3,114 of record CAYPQR010000373.1, on the reverse strand, counting down.
GATGAACCGTATGAGCCGCACGTTCGCCCGGATGGGCAGCACCGTCTACGTCGACGCACGTTCGGCCGCCGCTGCCACCCCGGACGACGGAAACTAAACTCGAGGCATGACCCTCGAACGGCTCATCAGTCGTCCTCGAACCGTCCTGTCCTTCGGCATCGTCGGACTCTGTTGCGTCCTCGCCGGAGGCATCGTGGCCGCCGCCGTGGCGCACGCCCCGACCGAGCATCCGGTGTGGGCGGTGGCGTATCTCGTGCTGGTGCCGGGCGTCATCCAGGTGGCGCTCGGTGCCGGCCAGGCGATCCTTGCCCGCGAGGAACCCGGCACGCCGACCCTCCTGTCCCAACTGCTCATCTTCAACGTGGGCAACGGGCTGGTCATCGGGGGCACGGTGACGGATCACCCGGCGATCACCTACATCGGCAGCCTGCTGCTCATCGTCGCGCTCGCGATGTTCATCGTCCTCGCGCGCGGTGTGCAACTACGCGTGCTGCGATGGACCTACCAGGTGCTGGTCGCGATCGTGCTGGTGAGCGTGCCGATCGGCCTGGTCATCCAGCATGTGAAGGACCACTGAACGCCGCGGTGAGCGCACCGGCACAGTGATAGACGTCGGGCCGCCCGGGCCACACCGTGCCGCCTTCTCGCATCGATCCGTCGAGTTCTCCGATCCACGCGCCCTCGTCGTCGATGAAATAGGTTGCCGCATGGTCCCATAGCGTGCGATACCACTGCTCCCAGTGGAAGTCCCCGGTGACCCGATGGAGGGCGGCTGCGGCCTGGATCCCCTCACAGACAGGCCAGTGCAGCCGAATCGTCGCGACCGGCTTGCCGTCCCAGTCGACGGTGTAGACCAGGCCGGGCCGACCGTCGAGCCCCCACGCGTCGTCCAGCGCACGCCGCGCCAGACCGTCGGCAGCTTCCAGCAGCCAGGAACCCTGTGCGCCGTGCTCATGCAATTCGACCAGCAGCCGGGCCCATTCGAGACTGTGACCCAACGTGGCGCCATAGGGCCGGAAAGGATCCTGCACCCGGTCGGCGTTGTAGTCGGGCAGCGGCGACCACGACCGGTCGTAGTGTTCGGGGATCAGCCAACCGTGTGCGCGGGCATGCCGGTCGATGATCCGCTCCGCCACCCTCCGGCTCCGGTCGATCCACCGCGGGTCGCCCGTCGCATCACGCAGGGCGAGGAAGGTCTCCATGCCGTGCATGTTGGCGTTCGCGCCGCGATAGGCCTCGGGCTCCTTCCAGGCCGCGTCGAACGACTCATACAGCCCGCCCTGGTCGTCGTTCCACAGGTGTTCGTCGATCACGCCGATCGCATCGGCGAGCAGCCGATCCGCGGCCGGGTGGCCGACCGCTTTCGCGCCGGCAGCCGCGAGCGCGACCTGCACGTGGTCGTAGGCCGACTTGCGCCCCTCCGGATCATCGATGCTGCTGAACCATCCACCGTGCCGTGTGTCCGCGAACGGGCCGAGCAGCGACTGCATCCCGTGGTCGAGCAGCGCCCCCGCACCGGGTATGCCGCGCCCGTATCCGATCGAGGCGGTGTGCACCATACGGGCGGTGAGAAACAGTTGGGGTCCGTGTCCCGCAAGCGGGCGCCGCGACCGGTCGAGGTAGGCGAAACCTCCATCCGGCAGGATCGATCCGCGCACGAACCACAGCACGCGTTCCAGGCCACGCTCGCACCATCGGCGATGGGTGTCCAGCAGCGTCCACGAGGTTTCCACGGCCCGATGTTATCGGCTCTCCAGCGTCTCCTTGGCCTTGGCTATCGCGAAACCCCAAGCCTCCGCGGGCGTGGTTTTGGGCGGGATCGAGATCTCGTCGGGGTTGGTGACGACGTCCAGGAGCACTGGCGTCGGTGACCCGAGGGCCTCCCGCACCGCCTCGTCGAGGTCGTCCGGGTCCGTGACCCGCAGGCCCTTCAGCCCCATCGAGGTCGCGACCTGTGCCAGGTCGGGATTGTCGAGCACAGTGCCGAACTCGGGCAGCCCACCTTGCTCCTGCTCCAGCTTGACCATCCCCAGCCGTCCGTTGTCGAAGACGACGAACGTGGCCGGCAGGCTGTAGGTCACCGCCGTGCGCAGGTCGCCGAGCAGCATCATCAGCCCGCCGTCGCCGCAGCACGCGATGACCTGCCGGCGGCGATCGAGTGCCTGCGCACCCAGCGCCTGCGGCATCGCATTGGCCATCGAGCCGAGATTGTATGAGCCGAGCAGTCTTCTGGTGCCGCGCATCTCGATGAACCGCGACAGCCATACCGTCGACATCCCGGTGTCACTGGTGAAGATCGCGTCGGCTGCGGCGTGTCGATCGAGGGCCGCCGCGACCGACTCGGGGCGGATGCGTTCGTCGGGGTTGTCGGCGACGCTGCGCAGCTTGCCGAGAAACGAGCTGTCGTGGCCGGGCTCGGTGAGTCGTTCCTGACGCTCGCACCAGGAACGGTAGGTCTTCAACGTCTTCTTCAGGTGTTTGTCGGAGTGTCCGCTCGACAGCTGGTTCACGAGTGACTGCAGCGTCGGCGCGACGTGGCCGACCATCGCGTGCCGCACCTGGGTGCGGCGGCCGATGTGAGATGCCCGCGCATCGAGCTGGATGACGTTCTTGTCCTTGGGATACCAGTCGTGATAAGGGAAGTCGGTGCCGACCAACAGCAGGACGTCGCACTCGTCGAGAGCCTTCGCCGCGCCGGGATTGCCGATCAGCCCGGTCTGGCCGACCTGGTAGGGGTTGTCCTGCTCCAGGCCCTCCTTGGCCTTCAGGGTGAGCACCATCGGTGCCTGCAGCCGCTCGGCCACCTGGAGCACCTCGGGCCGGGCGTCCCGCGCGCCCATGCCCACGAGCATCGTCACGCGGTCGGCGTTGTTCAGGGCGCGCGCGGCGGCGTCGATCTCGTCCGGCGGTGCGGCCGCCTGTGCCGGTGGCGGCGCGAACCGCGGTATGCGCGCGTCGTCGGGGACCTCGAGCGCCCCGACGTCGCCGGGGATGGTGAGCACGGCGACACCCTGTTCGGCGATCGCCGTGTTGACGGCCTGCTCGAGCAGGCCGGGCAGCTGAGCGGACGACGTGACGGTCTGTGCGAAGACCGCGACGTCGCCGAACACGATG
>CAYPQR010000372.1:0-3555 GCA_964412865.1 uncultured Intrasporangiaceae bacterium | reverse complement strand
AGGGTCCCCAGACCGCGAAGCGGGGTCGCCGGGACGCGAAGCACCTGACCCCTCGTCACCCAGCCACTCACCGGCCGCACCCGCGGCGGCGGCACCAGCCGCAGCACCGGCCGCTCCCCCCGGCAACCGCTCGGTCGCGGGCCGGATACGCATCGTCCCCGTATGCCCGCCACCGGCATACACCTCCAGCGCCTCCAGCACCTGCTCGGCCGACGGCCGCTCCTGCGGATGCGGTGAGAGCGCGGCGGCGAGCAGAGGCCGCAGCCGGTCGTCGACGCCGCTGAGGTCGGCCTGTCCGCGGGTGACCCGGTCGAGCACCACATGCATCGGCCCGCGCCCGAACGGTGGCCGTCCGGACGCCGCGAACTCGAGGGTGGCCGCCCAGCCCCACCAGTCGGTGGCCTGGCTGACGGGCGCACCCTCGACGATCTCGGGCGAAAGGTATCCCGGGGTGCCCATCACGAGGCCGGTGGCGGTGAGGCGCACGTCGTCGGCGACGTGGGCGATGCCGAAGTCGATCAGCACCGGGTGCTCGCCCTCCATGAGGACGTTGCCGGGTTTGACGTCGCGGTGCACGACGCCGGCGTCGTGGATGGCACGCAGGGCGTCGGCCAGGCCACGGCCCAACTCGACGAGGTGACTGGGGTCCATCGGGCCGTCGTCCTCGACGACGTCATCCAGTGGCGGGCCGGGCACGAAGCGGGTCACGAGGTAGGGCTGGTCACCGTCGACGTCGGCGTCGAGGACCTCGGCCACCGCCTGCGAGTGGACCCGGGAGAGGGTGCTGACCTCGCGGCGGAGCCGCTCGCGCGCGCCGGTGTCGTAGGCGATGTGGGAGCGCAGCACCTTGATGGCGACCTCGCGGCCGTCCTGGTCGAGTGCGCGGTGCACGACGCCCATGCCGCCCTCGCCGACACGCTCGATCAGCCGATAGGGCCCGAGCATCTCGTATGACGCCGGCATCGCGGCGGTTTCGTCGCGGCCCGGGCGCACGCCGAACGCCGCGGTCGGAGAGGCAGGGGGCAGCCTGTGCCCGCCGGTGTCCGCCGCGTCGTCGCCGTGGCTCGAACCGCGATCAACGTTCATACCCACAACGGTAAGCGAGATCGGTGGTGCCGCGCGCGACCGCCGGTCCGCGTCGGGCTGGCGAGCGTTCTCGTCGTGCCGCGCCTATCCTTGGAGACCAGGATCACTCACGTGCGCAAGGAGACGTTTTCAGTGTCCGATCGGCAGCGTTTTCATCTGGTCATCGCCGCGAACCGCCTGCCGGTGGACGCGGTGCGCGACGACGACGGCACACTGACGTGGCGGCGCAGCCCGGGCGGGCTGGTGACGGCGATGGAGTCGGTGATGCACGGGCGCGAGGGGGCGTGGGTCGGCTGGTCCGGCGAGGCGGGTGAGGCTCCGGAGCCGTTCGTGCAGGACGGCCTGTATCTGCATCCTGTGCCGCTGGACCGGCAGGACGTGACCGACTATTACGAGGGCGAGAGCAACAACTGCCTGTGGCCGATCTATCACGACACGATCGTGCCGGCGATCTTCCGTCGCCGGTGGCTCAGCGCATACCGGCGGGTCAACCAGCGATTCGCGGAGAGCATCGCGCAGGTCGCGGCGCGGGGCGCCTTGGTGTGGGTGCACGACTATCAACTGCAGCTCGTGCCGGCTCTGCTGCGGGAGATCCGGCCGGACGTGCGGATCGGCTGGTTCAACCACATCCCGTTTCCGCCGGTCGAACTGTTCATGCAACTGCCGGGGCGCGAGGAGTTGCTGCAGGGTCTGCTCGGCGCCGATTTCCTGGGTTTCCAGCGCAAGCCGGACGCCGCCAATTTCCTTCGCGCATGCCGCGGCCTGCTCGACGTGCGGGTGCGCAGTGACGTGGTGTATCTGCCGGACGGCAGGTCCGTGCGGGCGTGTTCGGTGCCCATCTCGGTCGACTATGCGGGGCTGCGCGAGCTCGTCGAGAGCGACGACGTGCAGCGGCGGGCGAAGGAGTTGCGCGGCCAGCTCGGGGATCCGGGCCGCATTCTGCTCGGTGTCGACCGTCTCGACTACACCAAGGGCATCCGTCACCGGCTCAAGGCGTATGAGGAGCTGTTGCGCGACGAGAAGCTCGACCCGCACGACACGGTGTTCGTGCAGATCGCCACGCCGAGCCGGGAGCGTCTGGCGGCCTACCGGGAGTTGCGCGGCCAGGTGGAGCTGTCGGTCGGGCGCATCAACGGTGACCACTCGCCCATCGGCTCGACCGCGCTGACCTACGTGCACCGGTCGCTGCCTCGCGACGAGATGGTGGCGCTGTTCGCGGCGGCCGACGTCATGCTGGTGACACCGCTGCGTGACGGCATGAATCTGGTGGCGAAGGAATACGTCACGTGTCACGACGACGACGGTGCGCTGGTGCTGAGCGAGTTCACCGGCGCGGCCGACGAGCTCTCCCGGGCCTATCTGTGCAACCCGCACGACATCGAGGCGCTCAAGGCGACCATCCTGCGCGCGATCGGCGATCCGGACGCCGACCGGCGCCGGCGTATGCGGTCGATGCGGCGCAAGGTCCAGTCCCATGATGTGCAGCATTGGGCGGCGACCTTCCTCGACATGCTGCGCGCGGCGCCCGGGCAGCCGGAGGCGGCGCAGGCATGACCCTCTCCGACGACCTGCGCGGGGCCGTCCACGCGTATGCGTCGCACGAGCGGATCCTCGTGGGCACCGATTTCGACGGGGTGCTCGCGCCGCTGGTGGACGACCCGTCCACGTCCACTCCGGTGCCGGGCTCGGTCGATCTGTTGCGCGACTTGGCGACCCGCCCGGGTGTCGGTGTGGCGGTGATCTCGGGGCGTGACCTGGCGACGCTGCGCAGACTGTCCGGGATCGGCGACGACGAAGCGATCGTGCTGGTGGGTTCGCACGGGGCAGAGGCGAGCCGGCGGCTGCCTCATCTGCCGCAGGAGGACGACGGCGCGACGACGCGACTGAGTGAAGCGACGCTGGCGCTGCAGTCGGTGGCGCAGGCCCACCCGGGCACCCGCATCGAGCACAAGCAGGCCGGTGTGGTGCTGCATACCCGCGGGGTCGATCCGGAGGTGGCGAGGCGGGCGGTCGAGGCGGCGCAACGGGTGACCCGGCAGGTGCCCGGCACTCACCTGCTGCAGGGCAAGGACGTCATCGAGATCGCGGTGTTCGACGTGAGCAAAGGGATGGCGCTGACCGCCCTGCGCACCCTCTTCGACGCCGAGGCGGTCTGCTATCTCGGTGACGATCGCACGGACGAACTGGCGTTCCGAGTCCTCACGACAGAGTCGCAGCACCTGACGATCAAGATCGGACCCGGCGAAACCCTTGCGACACACCGTATTCCGGGCCCTCCCGACGTGGTCGAGGTCTTGCAGGCCGTCGCCGCGACTCGGTCCGCGGACTGATCACCCGCACCCCGGCGCTCGACAGGAGACCCGCCAGCGGTAATAGTTGTGGCAGGCGTCACACCCGTGTCGCCCGACATATCGCTCATTCACAACGGATCGTCCGGCACGTACCTGCCGGTGAAGGAGATACATCATG
>CAYPQR010000371.1:0-3576 GCA_964412865.1 uncultured Intrasporangiaceae bacterium | reverse complement strand
ACAGGACCACGTTGTTGCGGTTCTTGTCGAGCTCGATGATCTTCGCCTCGATCTCGCGGCCGACATACGGCTGCAGGTCGCGCACACGGCGCATCTCCACCAGCGACGCCGGCAGGAATCCGCGCAGACCGATGTCGAGGATCAGGCCGCCCTTGACGACCTCGATGACGGTGCCGGTGACGACGCCGTCCTCCTCCTTGATCTGCTCGATGGTCCCCCACGCACGTTCGTACTGCGCACGCTTCTTGGAGAGGATCAGTCGGCCTTCCTTGTCCTCCTTCTGGAGCACAAGCGCTTCGACATCATCGCCGACCTCGACGACCTCACCCGGGTCGACGTCGTGCTTGATGGAAAGCTCCCGGGACGGGATCACGCCCTCGGTCTTGTAGCCGATGTCGAGCAGGACCTCGTCCCGATCGACCTTGACGATGACACCCTCGACGATGTCTCCGTCGTTGAAATGCTTGATCGTCGCGTCGATCGCGGCGAGCAGCTCCTCCTCCGACCCGATGTCGTTGACAGCGATCGGGGAAGCGGTAGTTGCAGTCATGTAGTAGGAAACCTTTTGATGGACTATGTGAAGATGGACAGTTGTGTTGCGCGCACTATGCGCACCCGCCTACCCTACCGACCCCGGGATAACCGGGTCAAAACAAGGACCGCGTGGTGACCCGACGATCCGTGGCGGCCGATCAGGCGACGACGAGCGCCGCGGACCGCGCCTGGTGGGACGCTGAGGCCGCCGCCTACTACGCCGAGCACGGCGACTTCCTCGGCGACACCGATCTGGTGTGGGGCCCCGAGGGCCACCGCGAGGACGACCTGGGTCTGCTCGGGCCCCTGGCGGGCGCGCGCGTGCTCGAGATCGGCGCCGGCGCCGCGCAGGGATCCCGGTATGCGGCCGCACAGGGTGCACAGGTCGTGGCCACCGACCTCTCCGGCGGGATGCTGGCGCAGGGGGTGCGCATCGACCGGCGCATCGGGCGGCATACGCCCATGGTGCAATGCGACGCCGTGGCCCTGCCGCTGGCCGACGAGAGCTTCGACGTGGTCTTCACGGCCTACGGCGCCGTGCCCTTCGTCGCGGACTCCGCCCGGCTGATGCGCGAGGCGCGCCGGGTGCTTCGCCCCGGCGGTCGCTTCGTCTTCTCGACGTCGCACCCGATCCGCTGGGCGTTCCCCGACGTGCCCGGCCCGCAGGGCCTGATCGCCGAGCATTCGTACTTCGACCGGTCGCCCTATGTCGAGCGTGATGACCACGGACAGGTCGTCTATGTCGAGCACCACCGCACGATGGGCGACCGGGTCCGCGAGATCGTGGCCGCCGGGCTCGAGTTGCGCGACCTGGTCGAGCCGGACTGGCCGCCGGACAACACGCAGGTGTGGGGCGGGTGGAGCAGCACCCGGGGCACCGTCATCCCCGGCACGGCGATCTTCTGCTGCCGTCGTCCCGTCTGAGCCCACCCCGTCGTTGCGCAATAACGTGCCAAACCGTCAACACCGGATGCGTCGCCCACGAATGTTGACGGTTCATTGCGTCATAGCGTGACGAACCGTGGGTGCGGCGTGCCCGCGGAACCAGTCGATGGTCCGCAGCAGTCCGTCCTCGACCTCCACCTGGGGCGACCAGCCGAGCGCGGAGGCCGCCAGCGTGGTGTCGGGGCGCCGCACGGCCGGGTCGTCGACGGGGCGCTCGATGTGCTCGACGGGCGACCCGGAGCTCGCGAGCTTCACGATCCAGTGGGCGAGATCGAGCATCGAGATCTCGTGCGGGTTGCCCAGATTGACCGGTCCGGCGAGATCGCTGTCGGCCATTGCCAGGACGCCGCGGACGAGGTCGTCGACATAGCAGATCGACCGGGTCTGCAGACCGTCGCCGGTCACGGTGACCGGTGCGCCGGCGAGGGACTGCCGGATGAAGTTGGGGATGGCCCGCCCGTCGTCGGGCCGCATCCTCGGGCCGAAGGTGTTGAAGATCCGCACGATCCCGGTGTCGACGCCGTGCGTCTGGCGGTATGCCAGCGTCAGCGCCTCCGAGAACCGCTTGGCCTCGTCATAGACGCCCCGAGGTCCGACCGGGTTGACGTGCCCCCAGTAGTCCTCGCGCTGGGGGTGCACCTGCGGGTCGCCGTAGACCTCCGACGTGGAGGCGAGGACGAAGCGAGCGCCCTTGTCACGCGCCAGCGCCAGCGCGTGGTCCGTGCCGAGCGAGCCGACGTGCAACGTCTCGATCGGCATCCGCAGATAGTCCAGCGGCGACGCCGGACTCGCGAAGTGCAGCACGAGATCGACCGGCCCGTCGACCTCGATACGCCGGCTGACATCGGCATTTCTCGACTCCAGCCGGCGCTCGCCCGCCAGATGGGCCAGGTTGCCCGCGCGGCCGGTGCAGAAGTTGTCGAGCACCACCACGTCGTCGCCGCGCGCGATGAGCCGGTCGACCAGGTGTGACCCGAGGAAGCCGGCGCCGCCGGTCACCACGACCCGCATGGCCTAGACCGAGGACCCTTCGTAGATCTCGTCGCCGAGGCCTCCGTCGTCGCCGTCGCCCTCGCTGTGCCGGCCGCGGCCGTTGCCGCCGCCTCGGCCACCGGTGCGCAGCGCGAGGGCGCCGCCGATGAGCAGCAGCAGGATGCCCAGCGCGCCGAGCAGCCACGGCATCATCCCGAGGATCCGCAGCTGCTGGGCCTTCGACGCATACAGGTCGACGTTGTCCTTGACGGTCTTGTCGGTGAAGACGGTGTCGGTCTTGACCGCGGTGATGGTCTTGTCGCTCTCGGGGTCGGTCATCGTCTGGTGGATCTGCTCACGCACCTTGATGAAGGCGCCCGTCTCCGGCTCGACCCAGATGGTGCGGTGGTCCTGGAAATACCAGTTGGCCTTCACACCCTTGCTGTCCTTGGCGCCGCCGAAGACGAAGCCGGGCATCTCCTTGGTGGGCTGCGGCGCATACGGGGTCTTCTTGGTGTCGCCCTCGAACTGGTAGACCGTCAGCCCGTCGATCGTGGTCGTCTTGCGGTAGGTCATCGTCATGGGCTTCTCCGCCCAGTAGTCCCAGTACTGGTAACTGGCCTTCTGGGTGTCGAACGGGAACTTGATGGTGTATCCCTCGTGCTTGATCGGCTTCCCGTTCTCGCTCTCGCCGCAGCAGTGCACGGGCAGCCCGGTGTGACGGTCGACGGCGATCCGCTCGCTGAAGGCCTCCATCGGCGGCTTCTTGCCGTTGTTGTCCGAGGTCTGCCACTTGTCGAAGATCAGCACGTTGTCGCCGTGCTTCTCGCTGGCCTTCTGGTCGACTACGGCGCGGATCTTCGTGGTGAGCGGCCCGGTCTCGAACTTCAGGTTGTCGGCATCGAAGAACTTCGCGTGTGCGTCGTAGGCGGTCAGGCCCGTGTTCTGGTCCTTCGGAATCACCGTCAGCCTGTCGTAGGCGTAGAACTTCAGCAGCAGCGCCATCACGAGGAAAAACGCCCCGAATCCGACGAGCACGGCAGTCTTCCGCACGGGTTACCTCCCAGCAGGTTGCGATGACCTACTGGACAGTAGCATCCACGGTGAGACTTTGGTCACGCCTCG
>CAYPQR010000370.1:0-3588 GCA_964412865.1 uncultured Intrasporangiaceae bacterium | reverse complement strand
CACGGTCCTGGCGACGGTCGCGCCGGTCGCCACCGCGGTCCTGCTGCTCGCGGTCGCCCTTGTCGTCCCGGCTGCCGCGCTCATTGCCGCCGCGCTCGTTGTCGCCGCCGCGGGTCTCACCGCGCTCGTCGCCTCCCTGTCGCGCGGCGCGCTTCGGCTCCTCCTCGCGCCGCGCAGACTGCTCGCCGCGCTCCTGCGGGGCGTTCTCGCGCGTCTCCCGGGGCGCGGGCTCGGCCTTCTTGTCCCCGGCCTTCTCGGCGGGGGCATCACCGGTCTTCTCCGGCGCGCTCGGCGCCGAGGTGGCGCGCCGGCTGCTGCGGCGTGGCGCGTCCGTCCGCGTCCCCGCCGGGGCGTCTCCGCCGCGCTCGCGGATCGCGGCGAGCACGTCGCTCTTACGCATCCTGGAGGTGCCACTGATGCCCATGGTCACGGCGAGTTGCTTGAGCTCACCCAGCTTCATGGTGCTCAGGGAGCCTCGGGAACTCGATCCGCCTGCTGTAGGGGCCTCAAGTTCAGTGGTATCTGTCACGAAGGTTCCTTCCCCCTCGTCAAGAATCGGCGTCGCCGATTGTCTGGGGCTATGACTGAGCCAAGTTCAGATCTTGGCTGGATCCCCATCGTGCGCGGCTAAACGGGCGCTACGCCGATGGTGGGGTGCATCCGCCTGGCCCTGACCGTTGGTCGGCAGCCTCCGGCATGTGATGCATCTAGCAATCTACACCTTCCGGGTGGCGTTGTGCGAAACGACCCTCAATCCGGCGTGTGCGACACCCGGCCGCAGCAGGCGCCAATCGCCCTCGGGCGCGGCGATGCGCTCCGCGGTCTCGCGGGTTGCGAGGACGAGCACCGACGGGCCCGCGCCGGAGATGACGGCGGCGTGCCCCTCGCTCCTCAGCCGGTCGACGACCGCCATACTTGCCGCGTATGCCGGGCGACGCACCTCCTGATGCAGCCACTCCCGGGTGGCCGGCAGGAGCAACGCGGGATCGCGTGTCGTCGCCTCGATCAGCAGCGCCGCGCGGGCCGCGGTGTTCGCCGCGGTCCGCAGCGGGATCTGCGCGGGGAGCGCCTTGCGCGCCGTGTCCGTCGCCAGCGTGGCGCCGGGCACCAGCAGCACGGGCTCGATGTCCGGGTGCAGCGGCGGATGCACCGTGCGCCACCCTCCCCCGGCATCATCTCGCCACGACAGGGTCAGACCGCCGTAGACGCTGGCTGACGAATTGTCGGGGTGTCCTTCCATGTCGCCCGCGACGTCGCCCGCGAGCGCGAGGGCGTCGGGCGTGGTCAGGTCCCAGCCGCTCAGGGCGAGCGCGGCTCCGACGCCGGCGACGATGGCCGTCGCGGAGGACCCGAGCCCGCGCGAGTGGGGCACCGCACCGCGGCAGTGCAGTTCGAGACCCGGCGGGCGGCCGGCGCCGAGCCGGTCCCACGCGGTGCACATCGACTGCCACACCAGGTGGCCCTCGTCGCGCGGCACCTGTTCGGCACCACACCCCTCGACCGTGACCGTGAGGCCCGACGCCGCGACGGTCGCGGAGACCTCGTCGGTGATCCCGAGCGCGAGGCCGATGCAGTCGAACCCCGGCCCGAGGTTCGCGGAACTGGCCGGTGCGCAGACGACGACCGAGTCGCCGACCGAAAAGCCCTGCGAATACATCGTTTTCAGTCTGTCAGGCCGAGTTCGCGCGCCGCTGACACGACGTCGGCGCTGATCTTGGTCGGTGTGATGTCGGACCCGTCGGCCGCCTTGAGCGCCCAGTCGGGGTCCTTGAGGCCGTGCCCGGTGACGGTGCACACGATCGTCGCTCCGTCGGGAATGGCGCCCCGCTCATGCATCATCAGCAGCCCGGCGATGCTTGCCGCCGATCCGGGCTCGACGAAGATGCCCTCGGTGCTCGACAACAGGCGGTGCGCCGCCAGGATCTGCTCGTCGGTCACGGCCTCGATGACACCGCCCGACTCGTCCCGAGCGGCCTCGGCCCTCGCCCACGACGCGGGGTTGCCGATGCGGATCGCGGTGGCGACGGTCTCGGGGTGGTCAATCGGGTGCCCCTTGACGATGGGGGCTGCACCCTCGGCCTGAAACCCCCACATCCGAGGGGTTTTCGTCGCAATCGCGGGCACATCGCCGTCCGTCGACGCCTCCCGATAACCCTTCCAGTATGCGGTGATGTTGCCGGCGTTGCCGACCGGCAGGCAGTGGATGTCCGGCGCGTCGCCGAGCACGTCGACGACCTCGAACGCCGCGGTCTTCTGACCCTCGATGCGGGCCGGGTTGACGGAGTTGACCAACTCCACCGGATAGGCCTCCGCGAGCTTGCGGGCCACGGTGAGGCAGTCGTCGAAGTTGCCATCGACCTGCAGCAGCTGCGCACCGTGGGCGATCGCCTGGCTGAGCTTGCCCATGGCGATCTTGCCCGCCGGCACGAGCACGCCGCACCGCATACCGGCCTTCGTGGCGTATGCCGCGGCGGAGGCGCTGGTGTTGCCGGTGGAGGCACAGATGACCGCCTTGGCCCCCTCGCGGGCGGCGACCGAGATCGCCGTGGTCATGCCGCGGTCCTTGAATGATGCGGTCGGATTGAGCCCCTCGAACTTGATGTGCACGGTGGCCCCGACGCGTTCGCTCAGCTTCTCGGCCGGGATCAGCGGCGTGCCCCCCTCCCCGAGCGTCACGACCGGCGCGCCCTCCAGTGTCGGCAGCCGGTCGGCATACTCGCGGATCACGCCGCGCCACTGCGTCGCCATCGTTGTCAGAGACCTTCCACACGTAGGACGGATGCCACGGATGCGACATCCTCATGACTCCTCAGCCGGTCGACCGTGCTGCGAAGGGCGGCGTCGGTGGCCGGGTGAGTGACCAGGTGCAAGGTTGCCAGGCCGTCCTGCGAGCGCTTCAGGCCCTGCCGCATACTCTCGATCGAGACGCCCATCGACGCGATGACACTCGCGACCTGACCGAGCACCCCAGGGCGGTCCTGCACCTCGAGGCGGATGAAGTAGCCGGTGGTGGCGGCCCCGATGCCCTGCACCGGATGGTCGAGATAGGTCGACTCCCCCGGCCCGCGGCCCCCCTGCACCTTGTGCCGCGCCGCCTGCACCAGGTCTCCGAGCACCGCCGACGACGTCGGCGTGCCGCCGGCGCCCTGACCGTAGAACATCAGCTCGCCGGCCAGCTCGGTCTGCACGAAGACCGCGTTGAAGGCGCCGCGCACGGTCGCCAGCGGGTGACTCCGCGGCACCAGCGCCGGGTGCACCCGCACGTTGACGCTCGTGTCGCCGCGCGGGTCGGTGATGCGCTCGCAAATCGCGAGCAGCTTGATGACACAGTCGATCTTGCGCGCGGCCGCGATGTCGTCCGGGGTCACGCCCATGATGCCCTCGCAATAGACGTCAGGGGTGCGCACCCGGGTGTGGAAGGCCAGGGAGGCGATGATGGCGGCCTTGGCGCGTGCATCGAACCCTTCCACGTCGGCCGTCGGGTCGGCCTCGGCGAAGCCGAGTTGCTGGGCCTCTCGAAGAGTCTCCTCCAGCTCGGCCCCGGTGGTGTCCATCTTGTCGAGGATGTAGTTGGTGGTGCCGTTGACG
>CAYPQR010000369.1:0-3592 GCA_964412865.1 uncultured Intrasporangiaceae bacterium | reverse complement strand
TCGACCTCAGCGTCGGCACGCCCGTCGACCCGACACCGCAGGTGATCCAGGACGCGCTGCGTGCCGCCAGTGATGCGCCCGGATATCCGCCGGTCTACGGCACAGCCGAACTGCGCGAGGCGATCGCCGCATGGTTCGCCCGACGGCGTATGGCGTCGAGGGTCGACCCGGACGCCGTGCTTCCGCTCATCGGCTCCAAGGAACTCGTCGCCTGGCTGCCGACGTTGCTCGATCTGGGCGCGGGCGACGTCGTCGGCATACCGCACCTGGCGTACCCGACGTATGACGTGGGCGCCCGGCTGGCCGGGGCCCGGTCGTGGGCGGCTCAGAGCCTGACACAGTACGGTCCGACCAGCCCGAAGCTGTTGTGGATCAACACTCCCGGCAACCCGCACGGTCAGGTGCTCGGTCTCGGCCACCTGCAGAAGGTCGTGTCGTGGGCTCGACAGCGCGGCGTGATCGTCGCGAGCGACGAGTGCTACGCCGAGCTCGACTGGCGGGACGACACCGAGGGCCCGACCGCGCCGAGCATCCTCGACGATCGGGTCTGCGGCGGCAGCCACGAGGGCCTGCTGGCGGTCTATTCGCTGTCGAAACAGAGCAACATGGCGGGCTACCGCGCGGGCTTCGTCGCCGGTGACCCGGCGCTGGTCGACCGGATCCTGCAGGTGCGCCGGCATGCGGGGATGATCGTGCCGTGGCCCGTCCAGCGCGCCATCCTCGCGGGTGTGAGCGACGACGACCATGTGGCGGCGCAGAAGGCCGTCTACGGTGCCCGTCGCGAGCGGCTGCGCAAGGCGATGGTGGACGCGGGCTGGCAGATCGACTACTCCGACGCGGGCCTCTACCTCTGGGCGACGCAGGGCAGACCCTGCCGGGAAAGCCTCACCGAACTGGCGAGTATCGGTATCCTGGCGACCCCCGGAGACTTCTACGGCTCAGCCGGTGATCAGCACGTGCGCGTAGCGTTGACCGCAACGGATGATCACATCTTCGAGGCAGCAGGTCGGATCACAGCCCAGTTGTCGGCGGGTTGACGCACGGTCAAGATGCACGTTCTTGTGCCCGTGGGGCCCACTGCAGGCAGGCCGCGAAGCTGAGGTACGGTCACACCGGAGGATTTCCCGGCCACGAGCCGGGCCCACAGAAGGACGGATAGCACATGACTGAATCTGCCACCTTCACCGCGGGCGACAAGAAGCTTGACTTCCCGGTCGTTCCCGCCACGGAAGGTAACGCAGGGTATGACATCTCTGCACTGCTGAAAGAAACCGGCAACTCGACGCTCGACGTCGGCTTCGCCAATACCGCGTCCTGCGAGTCGAAGATCACCTTCATCAACGGCGGCGAGGGGATCCTGCGTTATCGCGGATACCCCATCGAGCAGCTGGCGAAGAGTTCGACCTTCCTGGAGACCTCGTATCTGCTGATCTACGGCGAGCTGCCCAGCACGGAGCAGCTCGACGAATTCACCGGACGCATCAAGCGGCACACCATGCTGCAGGAGGATCTGAAGAACCTGCTGTCGGCGTTCCCACGCGACGCCCACCCGATGTCGGTGCTCTCGGCCGCCGTGTCGGCGCTCGGCACCTTCTATCAGGACAGCCTCTCGATCACCGACAAGGACCAGGTCGAGCTGTCCACCATCCGTCTGCTCGCCAAGCTGCCGACGATCGCCGCCTACGCCTACCGCAAGAGCGAGGGCCACCCGCTGCTCTACCCGGACAACCGCCTGGGCCTGGTCGAGAACTTCCTGCGGCTGACGTTCGGATTCCCGGCGGAGCCCTACGAGGTCGACCCGGTGCTGGCCGACGCGCTCGACCAGCTGTTCATCCTGCATGCCGACCATGAGCAGAACTGCTCCGCCTCCACGGTTCGCCTCGTCGGCTCGGGCCACGCCAACCTGTTCGCCTCGATCTCGGCCGGCATCCATGCCCTGTCCGGCCCGCTGCACGGCGGCGCGAACTCGGCCGTGCTCGACATGCTCAGTGAGATCCAGCGCGGCGACGACTCCGTCGACACGTTCATGACCAAGGTGAAGAACAAGGAGGCCGGCGTCAAGCTGATGGGCTTCGGCCACCGGGTCTACAAGAACTACGACCCGCGCGCGGCGATCGTCAAGAAGACCGCCGACGAGGTGCTCAAGAAGCTCGGCGTCAACGACCCGCTGCTCGACATCGCGCTGCAGCTGGAGGAGATCGCCCTCAAGGACGACTACTTCGTCGAGCGCAAGCTCTATCCGAACGTCGACTTCTACACCGGCCTGATCTACAAGGCCATGGGCTTCCCGACCCGCATGTTCACCGTGCTGTTCGCGATCGGCCGCCTGCCCGGTTGGATCGCCCAGTGGCGCGAGATGATGGAGGACCCGGCGACCCGCATCGGCCGCCCCCGCCAGGTCTACATCGGCGAGCCGGAGCGCGACTACGTCCCGGTGGAGAAGCGCTGACCGAGTGCTTGGTCCACACAAGGGCGGCATCCCGAATGGGGGTGCCGCCCTTGAGCATTCCCGGGCGAGGCGCCTTCACCGCACCGCGATAGAGTTGCGGCATCATCGACAAGAACCGAGCGTCAACACATGCCTGTATATGAGAGCCTGACCGAGATCGTCGGTCGCACACCACTTCTCGCCCTTGGCCGATTCGCTCCGGACAGTCCCGCGAGGCTGCTGGCCAAGCTCGAGTTCTACAACCCGCTGGGCAGCGTGAAGGACCGGACCGGATTGTCCATCGTGCGCGCGGCCGAGGCCGACGGGAGCCTGGGGCCGGGCGGGACGCTCGTGGAGGCGACGTCGGGCAACACCGGGATCGCGCTGGCATGGGTGGGTGCGGCGCTGGGCTACCGAGTCGTGCTGGTGATGCCGGACGACGTGTCGGGGGAGCGGCTGCTGTTGTTGCGCGCGCTGGGCGCCGAGGTCGAGTTCACCCCCGGAGCCGACGGTATGGCGGGCGCCAACCAGCGGGCCGGCGAGATCATCGAGGCCAATCCCGACGCCTTCTTGTCGGGCCAGGGCGGCAACCCGGCCAACCCCGCCATCCACGAGGCGACGACCGGGCCGGAGATCTGGGACGACACGGCCGGCGACGTCGACGTGATCGTCGCCGCCACCGGCACCGGCGGCAGCCTGTCGGGGACCGGCCGGTTCCTGCGCAGCAAGAACCCCGACGTGCGGGTCATCGGGGTGGAGCCGGACGAGGCGCCGGTGCTCAACGGCGGCGAATGGCAGCCGCACAAGATCCAGGGCATCACCGGCGGCAACGGGGTGCCTCCCACCACCGACATGGACCTCATCGACGAGGTCATGCGGATCCCGCAGGACACAGCGATCGAGGTCGCACGGGAGGCGATGCGCGCCGAAGGCCTCATGGCGGGCATCTCCTCCGGGGCGGTGCTGGAGGCCATGCGCCGGCTCGGCCGCCGTCCCGAGCTGAGCGGCAAGACGATCGTCGGCATCGTCGCGGACACCGGCGAGCGGTATCTGTCGACCGAGCTGTTCGACCACGTGCGGTGATGACGACCTCGGCCGCGTGACACCCTCCCCGTAGCCGGTGGATCCGGGCTTTTCGTTGACACGGCGGCGTCGCGTGACCAT